>JAZSPE010000168.1:0-2201 GCA_045537265.1 Clostridia bacterium
TTTCCAAAATCCTTTACCCTGAGGATAATCATTACGAAGGAAAGCTTTTAAGACTTAAACAGCAGTATTTCTTCGTGTCTGCAACAATCCAGTGAAGTCGGAGGGCCAAGCGGTCTTAGGAAGACAACAATGGGCACCAACTCCTTGGCTCACAGAACGACATGGCTACGATCCGACTTGGTTTCCAAAATCCTTTACCCTGAGGATAATCATTACGAAGGAAAGCTTTTAAGACTTAAACAGCAGTATTTCTTCGTGTCTGCAACAATCCAGTGGATTTTGAAAAAGCAAAAAAGAAGAGGACACTCTCTCTATGAGCTTCCCAAATATGTTCAGATTCATATAAACGATACTCACCCAACCCTTGCAATCCCTGAGCTTATGCGAATCTTAATGGACGAAGAAGGCTTTGGCTGGGACGAGGCATGGGAGGTTGCAACAAAAACCTTTGCTTATACAAACCATACAATCTTAACAGAAGCCTTAGAGAGATGGCCGATTTCAATGTTTGAAACCCTTCTTCCAAGAATTCTCCAAATTGTCTGTGAAATAGACAGAAGACAAAGAGAAAATTTAAGAAACACTTTTGGGGACGACCACGGCAAGATTGAATATATGGCGGTTATATCTAACGGAAATGTTAATATGGCCAATATGTGTATGACCACCTGCCACAGCATAAACGGTGTTGCGGCTCTTCATACAGAAATTCTTAAAAAGGAAACATTCAAGGATTATTACAGCATCTATCCTGACAAGTTTAAGAATGTAACAAACGGCGTAACCCCAAGAAGATGGCTTTATAAGGCAAACCCTGCTTTAGCATCTCTTATAACTGATGCAATCGGGGACAAGTGGATTAAGAAAGCGGAAAACCTTGAAAAGCTTATGCCTTTTGCCGATGATAGCGCATTCTGCGAGAAGTTTGACAAGATTAAAAAAGACAATAAGATTGTTCTTGCAAATTATATTAAAGAGCATAACGGAATTACCGTTGACCCGAACTCTTTATTTGATGTGCAGATTAAGAGACTCCACGAATATAAGCGCCAGCTCCTTAAAGTTATGCATATTATCTACCGCTATAAGATGATAACCGAAAATCCGTCTCAGGCATCAATGCTCCCTGAAACATTTATCTTCGGGGCAAAGGCGGCTCCGGGTTACCACGCGGCAAAGCTTATCATAAAGCTTATTAATAATGTTGCTGAGGTTGTTAATAACGACCCGAGAACAAAGGACATTTTAAAGGTTGTGTTCATTGAGAATTACAGCGTTTCAATAGCCGAGAAAATCGTTGCGGCGGCAAACCTTTCCGAGCAGATTTCAACTGCATCAAAAGAGGCAAGCGGAACAGGAAATATGAAGCTAATGCTTAACGGTGCGCTTACAATCGGAACAATGGACGGCGCCAATGTTGAAATTGCAGAGAGAGTCGGACTTGACAATATCTATATCTTCGGTCTTTCCTCTGATGAGGTTCTCTCAATTTACGCATCAGGCCACAGCCCAAGCCCTGCAATTTATTCCGAGAATATGGTTATAAAAGGAATTGTGGATTCTTTAATTGACGGAACATTCTCAAAGGATAAGCAAAACCTCTTTAACGATATTTACCACGAGCTTGTGTTCGGCAGAGGAAACTTTGCAGACCAGTATCTCTTGCTCCGTGATTTCGAGTCTTATCTTGACGCAAGCCATAAGGTTGCAAAAGAATTTGTTCAGCCGGAGATTTGGAACAAGAAAGCGATTATCAATGTTTCTAAGGCAGGATTCTTCTCCTCCGACCGTAGCATTGAAGATTATAACCGAGACATTTGGCATTTAAGATAAAGTAAAAAGACCTTGCAACTGCAAGGTCTTTTATTTTTATATTCTTCCGAAACGGGCAGATGTATCATAAATCTTTTTTGCCAGAGGGAAGGTAAGAAGCTCCTTTTTAACTCGCCATTGCCAGTTGTTTCCCGTTGTGGCAGGAGTGTTTATTCTCGCCTCGTCCCCAAGCTTTAAATAGTCAGAGAGGGGAACAATGCAAAGCTTTGCCTGACTTCTCATAATGAGAGCGATAAGAGGGTCAACAAGAATTTCTCTCGGGGCGTTATCTACGCAAAGATACTCGCAAACTGCCTTAAAATCTTCATCGCTTAGATTTTTAAGCCAGGATAGAAGAGTTTCGTTATCGTGGGTTCCTGTGTATGCAA
>JAZSPE010000015.1:0-3345 GCA_045537265.1 Clostridia bacterium
TGGGCAACAATTAAAAGAAAAAAGGGCGCTCTTGATGCAAAGAGAGGTAAGCTCTTTACAAAAATAGGAAGAGAGCTTATGGTTGCGGCCAAAGAAGGCGGCGCAGACCCGAGCACAAACTCCAAGCTTCGAGATGTTATCGCAAAGGCAAAGGCAAATAATATGCCAAACGATACAATTCAGAGAAGCCTTAAAAAAGCAGCAGGCGAGGGAAATACCAACGAATATGTTGAAATGACCTATGAGGGTTACGGCCCAGCAGGCGTTGCAGTTATGGTTGAAACTTTAAGCGATAACAAAAACCGTATAGCCGGCGATTTAAGACACTATTTTGATAAATACGGCGGAAACCTTGGCCAAACAGGTTGCGTTGGATTTATGTTTGACCATAAAGGCGTAATTTTGATTGAGAAGAAAGAGGGCATGGACGAAGACGAAGTTATGATGGATGCTCTCGATGCTGGTGCAGAGGACTTTTCAGCAGAAGAAGGTGCCTTTGAAATCACAACTGCTCCTGATACATTCAGCAGTGTCCGTGAGGCATTAGAAAATAAAGGCTATGAATTTGCTCAGGCAGAAATTGAGTATGTTCCTAAAACTCTTACTGTTTTAACAAACGAAGAAGACATTAAGAATATGGAAAAACTTATAGATATGCTTGACGATAATGATGATGTTCAGAATGTTTACCACACCTGGGATATGCCTGAGGAAGAGGAAGAAGAATAAACAAAAGAAAAGTATTTTTCCCCAAGGAGGAACTTTTATGAGAAAGAAATTGCAAGATAAAATGTTTGAGCTCAGTTATATTTTTGAACTGATGATTTCTGTAATTGTGGGCTTTGCTATTGTTATTTTGGCAGTCCGACTGGTTATAGATACAGCAAACCTTACCGCCTATAATAAAGGGGTAACATCATTAGTTGAAATTCTGGACGATGCCATAATCCTTGCAATCGGAGCAGAGCTTATAAAGATGCTTTGCAAGCATACTCCTGAAACGGTTATTGAAGTTTTGGCATTCGCTCTTGCGCGTCAGCTTATAGTAGGTCATACTACTGCACTCAATAATCTGATTATTGTAGTTTCTATCGCAATTTTGTTTGCTATCAGAAGATTCTTGCTAAAAGGTCACGATATGGTTGAAACTCCTGATGGTCTTATTGAAGTTGAAACAAGCAAAAAAAGAAAGAAGAAAGAAACAGTTTAATTTTTTTAAAGATGGGTTCGACAAATTTTGCTATTTGCCGAGAATAATAAACACCAAGGGGAGACGCCAAAATGGAAATATTAAACCTGACATTAAGTCAGATGCTTATGATGTTTGTTCTTATTTTAGTAGGGTATATTCTTACCAAAACTAAAATAATTCCCGATAATGCGGATAAGACGGTTGCGAAAATTGCGACTTATGTTTTCGTTCCTGCGCTTAATTTCCGCAGTCTGCTGACAAACTGCACGGTAGAAAACTTTGCAAAAGATTATAAGCTTATTCTGTATGGCCTTGCGTTTATACTTATTGCGATTTTGCTGGCCTATGCGTTAGGCGGACTTTTTGTCCGAAAAGCCTCAGGGAATCCTGAAAAAGAGTATAGCAAGAATGTATATAAATACGCCCTCGCAATCGCCAATTTCGGCTTTTTGGGAAACTTCTTAGTCCTTGAAATGTTTGGGGACGAAATGCTCTATAAGTATATTATGTTCACATTTTTCCCTGTATTTTTCGTGTATGCATGGGGGCTTACAATTCTTATTCCTAAGAAAGAAAGTGCAATAAAAGGGAAATTAGGTTTCCTTAAAAATATGGTAAACCCGGGAGTAATCAGTGTTGTGGCAGGTGGTATTTGCGGTCTTTTGGGCCTTAACAAATACATCCCCGACTTTTTGGATAAAGCGCTCGTTAGTGCAGGAAACAACTGTATGGGCCCTGCGGGAATGATTCTTACGGGTATAGTAATCGGCAAATACGATATTAAGACCTTGTGGGCTGATAAGAAAGTTTACATAGCGACTCTTTTAAGATTGATTATCCTCCCTGCCATTTTCGCCCTTTTAACTAAGGCAATTAACGGGGGAGAGGAAATGATGATTTTTGTGCTGATGCTTTTCGGAACACCGTTTGGTCTTAATACAATCGTTTTCCCGGCAGCCTATGGTGGCGAAACAAAAACAGGGGCAGCCATGGCGCTGATATCCAGCATCTTGGCAATTATAACAATGCCTCTTTTGTATTACATATTTTTAACACTACTTTAAAAAAATAAAAGGGTATGCAATGCATACCCTTTTTTATTTTGCGAATTTTATTTTACATAGTCAAACTCAAAATCGTAAATGTTTACAAGGTCGCCCTCTTTAACGCCTGCTTCTTCAAGTTTGTCAATAACTCCGTATTTTCTGAGCGCTCTCTGGAAATATTGAAGAGATTCATAATCGTCAAAGTTGGTTGACTCAACAAGGTTTTGAATACGAAGTCCCTCAACAAAGAAAACTCCGTCTTCAATGATGACCTCGATTTTGTCCATATCAAGTTGCTTGTGCTCGTCAAAGTCGAACATTTCGTATTCTTCCGTTTCCTCAGGAAGAGTGGAAAGAAGATGATAAACCTCGTTTAAAACTTCTGTAACACCCTTTTTGGTCGCTCCTGAAATTGCGAAAACCTTGTATCCCATTTTCTCAATCTCGTCTTTAAAAGAATCAAAGTTATCGTTAAAGGTAGGAATATCCGCCTTGTTTGCAACAACAATCTGAGGCTTTTCCGAAAGCTTTTCGCTATACTCAAAAAGCTCGGAGTTAATGGTCTTAAAATCTTCCAAGGGGTCTCTGCCTTCAATGCCTGAAACATCAACAAAATGGAGAAGAACCTTTGTTCTTTCAACATGTCTTAAAAATTCATGGCCAAGACCAACGCCTTCGTGAGCACCCTCAATAATTCCCGGGATGTCGGCAATAACAAAGCTTCCGTCCCCCATATTAACAACCCCAAGATTTGGCTCTAAGGTGGTAAAATGATAGTTGGCGATTTTCGGACGAGCATCGCTTACAATGGAGAGGAAAGTGGATTTTCCAACATTAGGAAAGCCCAAAAGTCCAACATCTGCAATAAGTTTAAGTTCAAGGGTTACGTTGTATTCTTCACCTTTGAAGCCCGGTTTTGCATAACGTGGAATCTGGTGTGTAGGTGTTGCAAAATGCTGGTTGCCGAGACCGCCTTTACCGCCTTTTGCGATAATATAGTCCTTGTCTTCTTCGGAAATGTCAGCAATTACAAGGCCGCTTTCTGCATCCTTGATAACTGTGCCGATTGGAACACGAACAATAAGGTCTTCTGCGCCACGGCCGGAC
>JAZSPE010000121.1:0-7045 GCA_045537265.1 Clostridia bacterium
ACCGCTTGGCCTCCGACTTTAAAGAGAGCGGAAAAACCCTCGTTCTTGCTACATCAAAGCCTCGCCCTTTTGTTATCAAAATTCTTGAAAAATTTGAGCTTTCAGAGTATTTTTCATTCATTTCCGCCGCCGAGTTTGACGGAACGAGAAACGATAAGGCAGATGTTATAAAATATGCTCTTGAAAATGCCCCAGACTTCAAAAATCCCGTTATGGTTGGGGACAGAATGCACGACTGTATTGGCGCTAAGAAAAATAATGTGCCCTGCGTCGGGGTTTCCTATGGCTACGCCGAAGAGGGAGAGCTTGAGAAAAGCGGAGCAATTAAAATATGCGATAGCATAGGGGAACTTACAGAGTATTTAAATGCCTATTGAAATTTATAATTTCATATGGTATAATATTTATTTGTGATGATATAATCAATTATATTAAGGAGTTGGTTTTTGGTGGACCCGTTACCTCGAAGTAGCGATTATGACTTGCCTCTGAATTATTTAAGACTTAGAGAGAACCGCTTAATATGGCGTCGTTGCTAAAAGAAAGTTAATCTTTGGAAAAACAACAGATAATTTGGAGGAGAAATATGATTTTCAGACAGTTGTTATTGCAACTTATTTTGATTTTGCTTAATGCTTTTTTCGCCGCCACGGAGATTGCCGTTATTTCTCTTAATGAGAAAAAGGTTAAGGCAAGAGCCGAAGAGGGGGACAAAAAAGCGATTAAAATGCTTAAAATGATAGAATCGCCAACAGCGTTTTTATCTACAATACAGGTAGGGATTACCCTTGCAGGGTTTTTAGGCTCAGCTTTTGCGGCTGATAACTTTGCAGGACTTTTAACGGATTTTCTTACAAAGACCTTTGAAATATCAGGGGCCAGCATTGGGATAATTGATTCCCTTTCGGTTATTATAATAACCCTAATTCTTTCGTTCTTTACCCTGGTTTTAGGGGAGCTTGTGCCAAAGCGTATTGCTATGCGCCATAAGGAAAAACTTGCGGAAGTGGTTTGCGGATTTATATCGGGCCTTTCCCTTGTTTTAAGACCTATTATATGGCTCTTAACAATCTCAACAAACGGCTGTTTAAGGCTTTTCGGAATTGACCCTAAGGAAAAAGACGAGGCGGTTTCCGAAGAGGATATTGTTATAATGCTTGATGCCGGCGCAGACGAGGGAACATTAGACCAGGACGACATTGAGTATATAAAAAATGTCTTTAAACTTGATAATCTCACGGCGGCAGACATTATGACTCCGCGAAAGGCTATAACCTTTATAGCGGACGATGCAACGGAAGAAGAAATTCTTGCAACCATCGAAAATGAGGGATATTCAAGAATTCCCGTATATAAAGATACAGCAGATGAAATTATTGGTATTTTATATGCAAGAGACTATCTTTTAAAACACACAAAAGAAGGCTTTAAGCTTGAAAATGCTATGATTCAGCCAAGCTATGTTCCTGAAACAATCCACCTTGATGTTCTTTTTAAGGATATGCAGACAGAGCATATTCATATGGTGGTTGTCGTTAACGAATTCGGCGTTCCGTCAGGTGTTGTTACTATGGAAGATATAATCGAAGAGTTAGTCGGCGAAATCTGGGACGAAAGAGACGAGGAAATCGACAATATTGTTCAGATAAGCGATAATTTATATACCGTTTTATCAACCACCTCAACAGAAGATTTTTACGAATTCTTTGACCTTACCCCCGATGAGGAGTCTGAGGCAACAACGGTTAATGGCTGGCTTACGGAGCATAGCGAAAACATCCCTGATGTGGGCTTTGTTTTTGAATATGAAAATGTTGTTATGACCGTAACAAAAGCCAATGACTTGATGGCTCAGGAAATCTCCGTTGAAATTAAAGAAAAGATTGAAGAAGAATAACAAAAAAAGGCAGAAACGAATTATCGTTTCTGCCTTTTAAAATTTTCTGATTATAAAAGTTTTGCTTTTTTAAGAGCCTTGAAAACGGGAACTGTTATAACGCAGTCAACAATGTGATGGAAAATTGTTATTCCGAAAACTGTTCCCCAAAGGAAAACCATGCCGCCCTTTGCAGTAAGCTCTACTGCTGGGGTAAAGGCATAAACTGCAACAACCTCTCCAAGAGCGTGAACAAGAGACATAAGGCCTAATGTCAGATACATATTAACTCCCTTTTTAAGCATCAGGCAACCAAGAAGAACGAAAATGATATGACTCGCCGCACGAAGAGAAACTATCGGGCCGAGAGAAACCAAAAATGCAATGGTTGAGCCTAAAACAGTAAACGCAGCCATAACAGGACTAATCAGCATAGCGAGAAGTGTTGGCACATGGGATGCGAAAGTTACGCTGAATGGCTGTGGGAGAGGAAGCTTTGGGAAAGTCATTGGGATTATAAAAGATAAAGCCGTAAGCAAAGCTCCGAATACCAATGTTTTTGTAGATACTTTTTTTGACATACAAAACACCTCTTTATGTAATTCTAAGTATATTGTCACTATTTTACACCTTTTAAAAATTTTTGTCAACCTTTTAGGGGACACTTGAATATTTTCGGCGTATGTGATAAAATATCATAAATAAATTTCTTGCGAGGTGATAAAAATGACAAATATCGCTGTTATTGACCTGGGTTCTAACTCTGTAAGAGTAAGCGTTGCAAAAAAGGAGAGCGGAGAAGTCGTTTATATAGGTAAAAATCCCATAATGCTCAGTGAAGGGATGAACCATGATATGCTCCTTAAAGAAGAGCCTATAAAAAGATGCAAAGAGGCATTTCTCCAAATAAAAGAAATTGCAAAAAAGCTTGAAGTAGAGGAAATTTATGCCTTTGCTACGGCGGCTGTCCGCAAGGCGCATAATAAAAAGGAATTTATTGATTTTATAAAGGAAGAAACGGGAATAAATATCTTTGTTTTAACAGGGGAAGAAGAGGCGGAGCTTGACTGTTTGGGCGTTCTTGAAAAAGCGGAAATAAATGATGCTCTGATTTTGGACACAGGTGGCGGAAGCACCGAGTTTATAGGAGTTAAAGAGGGCAAAATTGCGGGAGCGGTAAGCGTTCCCATAGGGTCAAGAAGTATAAAAGAGCTGTTTTTTTCTGATGGCGAAACTAAGGAAAATAAAGAAAAGGCAGAGAGGGAAATAGAGAAAATTATAAATGAAATTCCCTGGATTTCACAGTTTTCGAGAGCTTGTGTTATAGGAATAGGAGGATCCAACAGGACAGTGGGGCGTATACATATAAACGATGCAGGCCCTGACGCGCCCATTGATAAGCTTTCTTTAAAATATGAAGAGGTTATGGAAATAATTTCAAGGATAGACGGCGCAGAGGTAGGGGAAAGGCTTAAAATTAACGGCATAACCCCTGACCGAGCAGACATAATCTTAGGGGGAGTTTTGCCTCTTAAAGTGTTGATGACAAAACTTAAAAGTCCAATGCTTTATATAACGGATGCAGGCCTTCGTGACGGAATAATCAAAAAAATCCGTGAAAATCCAAAGGAAATGGAAAGGTATAAAACTCAATATTAATACAAAAAATAGCCACAGAGTAAACTGTGGCTTTATTTTTTGGAGGTAATATGAAATATAAAAAGGAAATCATAATAGGACTTTTATCAGGTGTTTTAAACGGTCTTTTCGGAGCGGGAGGAGGGTGCATTGTTGTCCCTGCGGCTGAGAAATTCTTGGGCTTTTCCCAAAAGAAAGCCCACGCAACAGCGGTGGGCGTAATCCTTATAATCTCTATCGTTTCAGCAGTTATTTATATAATGGGCGGGAAGTTTGACTTTTCCCTGTGGCTCCCTGTTACAATAGGGGGAAGCGCAGGCGGTCTTTTAGGGGGCTTTCTCCTTTCTAAAATATCGGGAAAGTGGCTTCGGAGTATATTCGGAGTGTTTATCATTATAACTGCAATAAAAATGATATTTTAGGAGGCTGGTATGATTAATATTTTAATCGGTTTTATAAGCGGAATAATAAGCGGAATGGGAATAGGCGGTGGCGCGATTTTAATTCCTGCCTTAGTTCTTCTTCGTGATGTGCCTCAACAGACGGCACAGGGGATTAACCTTGTATATTTTATCCCGACGGCGATTTGCGCCCTTATTGTCCATATTAAAAACAAAAATGTGGAAATTAAATCAGCTCTCATAATGGGAGGAACGGGAGCCATCGGCGCAGTTTTGGGTTCCTATATTGCAAGAGGAATGGAAGACGGCATTTTGAGGAAATTCTTCGGGGTGTTTTTGCTTTTTATCGGAATTTATGTTATTTGTCAAAATTTTGTCAAAAAAAAGCCCCCAATCGGTTGACTTATTTTGAAAATGGGTATATAATATAAAGAATGTTAATATATTTATATGCATATTATATGTTTAAATAAGGAGAGGTAGAAAAATGAGCAGAGTTTATAATTTTTCAGCAGGCCCTTCAATGCTTCCTATTGAGGTCCTTGAAAGAGCACAAAAGGAGATGCTTGATTGTAATGGCAGCGGCCAGTCCGTTATGGAAATGAGCCACCGCTCAAAAGAATATCAGGCAATAATCGATAAGACAGAAGCAACCCTTAGAAAGATTATGGGAATTCCTGAAAACTATAAGGTTTTATTCCTCCAAGGCGGTGCTTCAACACAGTTTGCTATGGTTCCTCTTAACTTCGGAACAAAGAACAAAAAGGCAGACTATGTTACAACAGGCGTATGGTCTAAAAAGGCTATGGCAGAAGCTAAGAGATATATCACAGTTAACGAGGTTGCATCCAGCGCCGATAAAACATTCTCTTATATTCCTGAATTAGATAAATCTATGTTCTCTGATGATGCTGACTATGTTCATATTACATACAATAACACAATCTACGGAACAAGATATACATCTGTTCCTGAAACAAAAGCTCCAATCGTTGCAGATATGTCTTCAATGATTTGCTCTGAGGTTGTTGATGTTAATAAGTTCGGTATGATTTATGCAGGGGCACAGAAGAATATGGGTCCTGCGGGTGTTACAATCGTTATCGTTCGTGATGATATGATTGGGCAGGCAAACGAAATCACACCAACAATGCTTAACTATACAACACACATTGAAAACGGTTCAATGTTCAACACTCCTCCAACATACGGCATCTATATCTGCGGTCTTATCTGCGAATGGATTGACGGTATGGGCGGTGTTGCTGCTATGCAGAAAGTAAACGAAGAAAAGGCAAAGATGCTTTATGAGTATCTTGATAATTCTTCAATGTTTAAGGGCACAGTTGTTCCAAAAGACCGTTCACTTATGAATGTTCCGTTTATTACAGGAAACGATGAGCTTGACGCTAAGTTCGTTGCTGAATCTAAGGCAGCTGGCTTTGTTAACATTAAGGGCCATAGATCAGTTGGCGGTATGAGAGCAAGTATCTATAACGCTATGCCAATTGAAGGTGTTAAAGCCCTTATCGACTTCATGAAGAAGTTCGAAATGGAAAATAAGTAATTGGAGGCAGTTTCAAATGTTTAAAATTCAGACACTTAATAAAATCGCAAAAATAGGTCTTGATATATTAGACGAAAAATATACTTGCGCAGACGAGATTGAAAATCCTGACGGTATAATTCTTCGAAGCTTTAATATGCACGAAATGGAGCTTCCAGCTAGCCTTAAAGCAGTTGCAAGAGCAGGCGCAGGCGTTAACAATATTCCTATTGAAAAGTGCAGTGAAGAAGGCATCGTTGTTTTCAACACACCAGGTGCTAACGCAAACGCAGTTAAGGAGCTTGTTATTGCAGGCCTTCTCCTTGCTTCAAGAAAAATCGTTCAGGGTGCAAACTGGGCAAAGACTTTAATCGGCGAGGGCGAAAATGTTGGTAAGCTTGTTGAAAAAGGCAAGTCAAACTTTGCAGGCCCTGAAATTATGGGCAAAACTCTCGGTATTATCGGCCTTGGCGCTATCGGTGTTAAGGTTGCCAATGCGGCACATGCCCTTGGAATGAATGTTATTGCATACGACCCATTCTTATCCGTTGAAGCGGCTTGGAATGTTACAAGAGCGGCTAAAAAGGCACTCTCTCTTGACGATATTTATGCAAACAGCGATTATATTTCCGTTCATATCCCTGCAAACAAGGATACAAAGGGAATGTTCAATGATGAAGCATTTGCAAAAATGAAGAAAGGTGCAAGACTCCTAAACTTCTCAAGAGGCGAGCTTGTTTGCGACGATGCAGTTGAGAAAGCATTAGCTGACGGAACACTTGCGGCTTATGTAACAGACTTTGCAACAGAACAGCTTTTAAAGAATGAGAATGTTATTTCTCTTCCTCACTTAGGGGCTTCAACTCCTGAAAGTGAAGACAACTGTGCTGTTATGGCGGCTATGGAGATTAAGGATTATCTTGAAAACGGTAATATAACCAACTCCGTAAACTTCCCTGCTGTTAATATGGGACAGGTAAATGGCGACAGAATTGCTGTTATCCATAAGAATATTCCATCAATGCTTACTCAGATTTCCGATGTTTTCTCTCAGGACGGAGTTAATATCGAAAATATGACAAGCAAGAGCCGTGGAGATTTTGCATACACAATGCTCGACGCTGCATCTTGCAACGATAAGCTTGTTGAAGATATCAAGGCAATCGACGGCGTTATAAAGGTTAATCTTTATAAATAGTTTTTATTTCAGTTGGTTGGACGGTCGCGGGCATAAGGAGTAATCCTGTGCGTGAGGAAAGTCCGAGCTTCATAGGGCAGGGTGCAAGGTAACACCTTGTGAAGGCGACTTCAAGGAAAGTGCAACAGAAATATACCGCCACGAAAGTGGTAAGGGTGGAAAGGCGAGGTAAGAGCTCACCCACAGCCAAGGCGACTTGCTGATGATGTAAACCCCACTCGAAGCAACACCTGATAGAGGAGGCAAAGTTGGCCCGACATCTCCCGGGAAGGTGGCTTAAGATACGCAGTGATGCGTATATTAGATAGATGACCGTCTTAAATGACAAAACTCGGCTTACAGACCGACTGATTATTTTAAAAATTAAGGGAAGTCGGAGGCCAAGC
>JAZSPE010000077.1:0-1760 GCA_045537265.1 Clostridia bacterium
CTTGGGAAAGCGTCTTTGTCGCTTCCGAAGTCCTCAAAGAAACTGCTAAAATCAAGCTGGCCCTCAACATTGCTCTTCTTTTTGTCAACGGCAGAGTCAAAGACGCTTTCAAAGACCTCCAAAAGAACGCTTCTCTTTAAATCAAGAGAGTCAAATGCGCCACAGCGGATAAGAGCTTCAAGGCTTCTCTTGTTAAGTCTTCCCGTTGCCATTCGGTTGCAGAAGTTGGTAAAGGAGGTAAATTCGCCGCCCTTTTCTCGCTCGGCTGCAATCTCTTCGATAATTGAAACGCCCACATTTTTAACCGCCCCAAGGGAGAAACGGATGTTCTCTCCGTCAGGAACGAATGCCGCATTCCCCTTGTTTATATCAGGAGGGAGAATGTTGATTCCGCATTTTTTGGCTGAGCCTAAGTATTTGGTAATCTTATCAGGATGAGCAAGACAGCTTGTAAGAAGTGCCGCAAAAAACTCAACGGGATAGTGGCAACGAAGATATGCAGTCTGGTATGAAACGAAGGCATAGGCTGCCGCATGGGATTTGTTAAAGGCATACTTTGCAAAGTCCATCATCTCGTCAAAGATTTCTGCCGCAATTTTGGCATCAATGCCTTTCTTAACTGCACCCTCAACTTCATATTCGCCGTTTTCGTTCTTGATTCCGTGGATGAAGTTTTTCCGCTCCTGCTCCATAACATCTGTCTTCTTTTTGGACATAGCACGGCGGACAAGGTCGCTTCGCCCTAAGGAATAGCCACCAAGTTCACGAACGATTTGCATAACCTGTTCCTGATAAACTATACAGCCATAGGTAACATCCAATATTTTTTCAAGCATAGGATGTTTATATGTGATGTTTTTAGGATTATTCTTATTTGAAACATAGCGGGGGATTGAGTCCATTGGGCCCGGACGGTAAAGAGAAATTCCCGCAATAATATCTTCAATGGAGGTGGGGGCAAGGTCTTTCATAAAGGACTGCATACCGCCACTTTCAAGCTGGAACACGCCGTCAGTTTCCCCTCTTGAAATCATTGCGTAAACTTCCTGGTCGTCAAAATCAATCTTGCCGATGTCAAGAGTTTCCCCTCGGGTTTTCTTAATGTTTAAGATTGTATCTCTTATAACAGTTAAGGTGCGAAGCCCCAAAAAGTCCATCTTTAAAAGTCCTAAATGCTCAACGGTGTCTTTTGTAAACTGGGTGGTTATAACATCGCTGTTGCATTGAACGGGGACATAAGCCGTAACAGGCTCTTTTGTTATAACAACCCCTGCTGCGTGGGTTGAGGAGTGCCTCGGAAGACCTTCAAGCTGGATTGATGTGTCAATAAGCTTTTTAATCTGCTCGTCAGAGTCATACATACTTTTAAGCTGAGGATTGATTTGGAGAGCTTTCTCAATAGTCATATCGAGGACAGCCGGGATTTCCTTTGCAACTGTGTCGGCAGTGGAATAAGGCACATCAAGGGCGCGACCAACATCGCGGATTGCAAGACGGGCCGCCATTGTTCCGAAAGTTATAATCTGAGCAACATGGTCAGAGCCGTATTTTTTATTAACATAGTCAATAACCTCATTGCGGCGCTCATAACAAAAGTCAATATCAATATCAGGCATGGTAACTCGCTCGGGGTTTAAGAAACGCTCGAAAATAAGACCATACTTGATTGGGTCAATATCGGTTATTCTAAGGCAATAGGAAACTATGGACCCTGCGGCGCTGCCTCGGCCGGGGCCTACCATAATTCCGTTTTCTTTGGC
>JAZSPE010000150.1:0-4160 GCA_045537265.1 Clostridia bacterium
CATAGCCTTCCCAAAAGTCAATTGTCGCTTCAATCCCCTTAACCCCTCTGTCCATAATATGATTTGAGGCGTGGAGAATAACATCAAAGCCCTCATTGGCGAGAGTTTCGCCCACTTCTTTCGGGGAGTTGAACATAGGATAGCCTGAAAGGCCCATTTCCTCTCCGCCTAAAACAGTTTCCTGACCTATAACCGCCAAATCTGCATTGACGATGTCCTCACGAAGTTTGGAAAAAATCCTGCTGTAATCATAGCTTCCGTCTTCATTTTTGCCGTCAAGGATAACGGGCATATGCATAAGATTATCCCCTAAAACTACCATAGAAACAGTCCGAAGAGGCTCTTCATATATTTCCTCCTCAACGCTTGTTGGGGTGGCTACGCAAGAGGTAAGAAAACAAACTATTAAAATCAGCCATAAAAGTTTTATCTTAGATGTTTTCATAGCTATTATGATAACTTCGCTTTAACGATTTCGTTAATCATTTTTCCGTCTGCTCTGCCCTTGGTTTTTGGCATAACAGCGCCCATAATTTTGCCCATATCCTTCATTGAAGTTGCGCCAACTTCTGCAATTGCTTCGGAGATGATTTCTTCAAGTTCTTCTTTAGTGAGCTGTTTTGGAAGATAAGCTAAAAGAATTTCAATCTCACGGTTAATGTCCGCAATTAAATCTTCTCGGCCGCTCTTTTCATATTCAGGAAGAACATCGCGGCGGCGCTTTAATTCCTTTGCGATAACTTCAATAACGCCTTCATCGGAAAGCTCTACCTTATTATCCTTTTCAAACTGCAAAACAGCACTGCGAACCATCTGTACAGTATTTTTTCTTATAACATCCTTTTCCTTCATTGCAATTTTAAGGTCATCCATAAGTGTTTCTTTTAAGCTCATATTTCTCTCCTCCTAAATTTAAAACAAAAACCGCCTTTAAATCCCAAGGCGGCTATTATTGTTTATTTAATTATTTGAACTTGCGTTTTCTTGCAGCCTCTGATTTCTTTTTGCGTCTTACGCTGGGCTTTTCATAATGTTCTCTTTTTCTAACTTCAGAAAGAACACCGGCCTTAGCACATGAACGCTTAAATCGACGAAGCGCGCTATCTAACGATTCATTATCTTTAACTCTGATTTCAGCCATTATCGATTCCCTCCCTCCAAATTAACATTGGGATAGTGGATTTGTTTTATGTCAAAACCTTGACTGTCAAAAATTCTACTCATACATTATAACTGGTTTTTGGATTTATGTCAAGTCATAACGCAAAAAATTTTTTCTTTTAAGTCTTTTTGTCAGTTTTTGGATTTTGCTATCATTTCATAGAGGGTTTCGATTGCATCAGATAAACCTCCAACTTTATCAATAACGCCGTGGCTGACCGCTTCTTCGCCAAATAAAACAGTTCCCACATCGTTGGCGATTTCGTCGGTTTCAAGAAGGAGCGTTGAGAATTCTTCCTTGCTTATTTCAGAGTGAGAGACTACAAAATTTATAATTCTGTCCTGAATTTTATAAAGATAGTCAAACATCTGCGGAACTCCGATAACCGTCCCGCTCATACGGACAGGGTGGATAGTCATTGTGGCTGAGGGAACAATAAAAGAACAGTCCGCCGATACTGCAAGAGGAACGCCTATGCTGTGGCCTCCCCCTAAAACCAGAGAAACCGTCGGCTTTTTCATTGAGGCTATAACCTCCGCTATGGCAAGTCCCGCTTCAATGTCGCCCCCAACCGTATTTAAAATCACTAAAAGTCCGTCAATGTTTTCGTCCTCTTCAACGGAAACAAGTTTAGGCAGAATATGCTCATATTTGGTGGTTTTGGTCTGGGGTGGAAGAACGCTATGTCCCTCAATCTGCCCTACAATACTTATGCAAAAGAATTTTCCACGACTGCCGCCGACCTCAACTCCGCCTATATCTTTTATCGTTTCATATTCCTCATTTATAGCTTCGTTTTTACCGTTATTTTCGTTTTCCGACATTTTTCTTCCCCTTTTCTGATATTTCTCTTTATATTATGAAATTTAAATAAGAAAAATATTCTTGATAAATTTATATAAATATGCTATACTTAAATATAATGCGATTTAGGAGGGATGAATTATGCCAATTAAAGTTTCGGACAATTTACCGGCTATTGAAGTTTTGAATCAGGAAAACATATTTGTTATGACGGAAACTAAGGCTATGACACAGGACATCCGTCCCCTTGAAATAATAATTTTAAATCTTATGCCAACAAAAATCACAACGGAGACCCAGCTTCTCCGCGCTCTTGGTAATACACCGCTCCAGATAAATGTTTCTTTTATGCACACAAAGACACACCTTTCAAAAAACACCTCAAAGAGCCATATCGAAACATTTTATTGCACCTTTGACGAAGTCCGCGACAAGAAATTCGACGGTCTTATTATAACAGGCGCTCCTGTTGAGACAATGGACTTTGAAGAGGTTGACTATTGGGATGAGCTTTGCGAGATTATGGACTGGTCAAAAACTAATGTTACTTCTACCTTCCATATCTGCTGGGGTGCTCAGGCGGCGCTTTATCATCACTACGGCATAAAGAAATATCCCCTCGATAAAAAGATGTTCGGGGTATTTCCACACAGCGTATGCCCTGATAAAAAACATAAAATGCTTCTTCGCGGATTTGATGACGAGTTTTTCGCTCCTCATTCAAGACATACAGAAATTAAAAGAGAGGACATCCTCGCTGTTCCTCAGCTTGAAATCCTCGCTGAATCTCCTCAGGCAGGAGTTTATATCGTTTGCGCAAAAGGCGACAGACAGTTTTTCATAACAGGCCACTCGGAATATGACACAGAAACTCTTAAAACAGAATATTTAAGAGATATAGAAAAAGAGCTTCCTATTGATGTTCCCTTTAACTATTTCCCGGACGACAACCCTGAGAGAGAGCCTCTTAACATCTGGCGCGCCCATGCGAATCTGCTTTATTCAAACTGGCTTAACTATTTCGTTTACCAGACAACGCCATACGATATCAAGACTATTAAATAGGAGATTTATATGGAAAAATCAACTCTTGTCAGTGTTACTTGCCCTGCTTGCGACAAAGAGGGCGAGCTTTTAAAACACGAAATTATTGATATAACAAAAAACCCTTCTCTTCGGGCAGAGATTATAAACAGACAGATTTTTACATATACCTGTCCACACTGCGGAGAAAAAATCGCGGTTTCTTATGACTGCATCTATATTGATACAGAGAATAAGCATTGTATCGCTCTAATCACAACCGACGACTTCTCCTTTGTTGATAAAATAAGCGCAAAGGATTATGATGTCCGAGTTGTTCCGTCCGTTAATGATTTTATCGAAAAGATTGCTCTTTTTGAGGACGGCATCGACGACAGAGTTTGTGAATTATGTAAGCTTTTCTTAGGAGAAAGCTATGAAGAGCAAAATAATGCGGAGCTACTCGCTGCCTATTACAGCGGTCGGGATATTGAAAATGACAATCTTCATTTTTATCTTATCGGAGATGACGCAGGAAACTGCGAAACAACTCTTTCTATGCAGTCTTACCGAAATATTTTAGAGGTTTTTTCCGCCTCTCCTTTTAACAATAAAGAGGAAACAAGAATTGATGCCGAATGGGCGCTCCTCGCTCTTCGGGACGGAATTTTTGATGTAGAAACTGATGTATAAAAAATCCTTTCTACAGTAACACGCCTAAGGATAGTAATTTTAAGGGCAGAAGCGACATCAATCGTTTCTGCCTTTTATCATTGAGTTCTGTGGCTTCCAACTACCTCTGTTGTAGAGGACGATGCCCACATTGTTCCAACTATAATATCATAAGATTATCCTAAACATTTTAGGAGATGACAAACATCTCCCCTGCTGTTATAGTGCTGGGTAAATAACGATTAAAATAACCAACCTAATATAACAAAAAGGGTTTTTCCCAAAGCAAAAAGCTACATCTAATAACTTTTCACTATTCACTATTACTTATTACCTCTAAATCCCCGAGGTTTTAGTGAAAAGTGAAGAGTGAACAAAACGGACGGGGCACAAAATGCACTGTACCTCGCCCGTTTTTTACGGTTATGCCTAAATTAAGGAGCTTTTTCGTTATGCTTCTTTAATGGATGCCGCAATTACTGATTATGTGTGTTCTTTT
>JAZSPE010000109.1:0-5236 GCA_045537265.1 Clostridia bacterium
GCGGTTATCTGCCAAAATTGTGATTTTTGGGCGGTTAATCCCTAAGGAACACCGCCGAAAGTAGATGCGCTTTTAAATTATTTCTTTTTAGATGGAATTATCTCGTATTTGCAGTCTTCGTTAAAGCAAACATGCTTAATCGGCCCTCTGCCACGGAACGGTCTGCGCTTCATAAGAATACTTCCGCATTCCGGACATTTCTCATTTGTTGGCTCATCCCAAGAGATGAAGCAGGAAGTGCCGTTTTCACAAGCATAGTATGTTGCGCCCTTCTTGGATTTGCGGACCTGAACTTTCCCCCCACAGTTAGGGCAGGAAACATTAAGCTCAGGAGTGATTGATTTGGTATTTTTACATTCAGGGTATCCGGGGCAAGCCAAAAACTTTCCGAATCTGCCCTGCTTATAAACCATCATTCTGCCACACTTGTCGCAAGGAATATCTGACACTTCATCGGCAATTTCAATGTTGCCAATCTTTTCTTCGGCCTTAGATAAAGTCTCTTTAAACGGACCATAGAAATCATTCAAAACCTGAACCCATTTTGATTTTCCTTCTTCAATGCTATCCAGCTTTTCTTCCATATTAGCGGTAAAGCCCACATCGACTATATTTTCAAAGTTGTCTGCCATAAGGTCGGTAACTATATTTCCAAGCTCAGTCGGATATAAGGACTTTCCTTCACGGGCAACATAGCCACGGCTTGTTATTGTTATAATGGTTGGGTTATAGGTACTCGGTCTTCCGATGCCGTTTTCTTCCATAGCTTTAACCAGTGACGCTTCTGTATATCTTTGTGGCGGCTGAGTAAAGTGCTGTTTTGGAGAAACTTCTTTGAAGGATAAGGTTTCGCCTTCAGAAACTGTTGGAATTTTTCCTTCTTTTTCTTCTTCAAAATCCTTGCCCTCAACATATAAAGCTGTAAAACCGTCAAACTTAACGGCAGAGCCTGTTGCCACAAGGGAGTGTTTGTTATTTGCAGTTATATCAATTTTAACCGTATCATAGATTGCACTTGACATCTGGCTGGCTAAGAATCTGTTCCAGATAAGCTTATAAAGCTTATACATATCAGGCTTTAATGAATCCTTGATTGCCTCAGGGTTAAACTGCATAGATGTCGGTCTGATTGCTTCGTGAGCATCCTGAGCACCTTTCTTTGTCTTGTAAAAACAAGGAGCCTTTGGAACATATGCGCTTCCGTAAGCCGAATCAATATATTTTCTGCATTCTGCCTGAGCATCAGAGGAAATTCTTAGTGAGTCAGTTCTCATATAGGTTATAAGACCAACCGCACCTGCGCCTTTTATGTTAACACCTTCATAAAGCTGTTGAGCAGCAAGCATAGTTCTTTTTGTTGTAAAGCCGAGCTTTCTTGATGCTTCCTGTTGAAGAGTACTTGTTGTAAAAGGAGGAGCAGGGTTGCGAAGCTTGGTGCTCTCCTGAATAGATGCTGCAATGTACTGGGCTGTTTCAAGCTCTTTTGCAATTTCAAGGGCGGTCTTTTCGTCCTTTATATCCGCCTTGCCTTTGCCAACAAGTCCCTGATATTTAGCGATAAAAGGAGTTTTTCCTTTGTTGTTTGCAAGCTTAACATCAATTGTCCAGTATTCTTCCTCGTTAAAGGCGTTGATTTCTCTTTCACGGTCAACGATTAACTTTGTAACAACTGACTGAACTCGTCCTGCGCTAAGGCCTTTTTTAACCTTTTTCCATAAAAGAGGGCTTATCTGATAGCCCACAATTCGGTCTAAAACACGGCGTGCTTGCTGAGAATCAACAAGGTCCATATCGATTGATCGAGGCTCACTAATGGCGCTTTTAACCGCAGTTTTAGTGATTTCGTTAAATGTTATACGGCAAGCAGAACTTGCATCAATGTCCAATAAATTTGCAAGATGCCAGGAAATGGCTTCTCCCTCACGGTCAGGGTCGGCTGCGAGGAAAACCTTTGCAGAGTTTTTCGCTTCTTTTTTTAGCTTTGTGATAAGGTCGCCTTTTCCTCTGATAGTTATATAGTGAGGCTCAAAGTCGTTATCAATGTCAATTCCAATCTGGCTTTTTGGTAAATCACGGAGATGTCCCATAGAGGCCAAAACATTATAGTTTGTCCCTAAGTATTTTTTAATAGTTGTTGCTTTAGCAGGAGACTCAACGATGATTAGTGTTTTTTTCTTTGTAGTTGTTTCTGCCACAATAACTACCTCCTTGTCAGTAAATATTTATTTCCAGGTTCTTGCGTAACTATTCCGCCTATCATAAGCATAGTGAGTTTGCTTGAAACCTTCTGGATTGGAAGGTTACAACTTTCTGCTATATCATCGGGGAATTGTCCTTCTCCAAAATCTTTAAGATAGTTTATAATCTTTTTGTCATCCTCGTCCAGTTCATAGCCAAGGTCCACAGCGATTGCTTCTTCTTTAGGCTTAACAAGTTTCATTCCGTTTTCTAATTTCTGTGGATAAAACTCTCTGTATGTATTCAGTATATCCTCATAGCTCAAAACTGTTGTTGCTCCGTCTCTTATTAAGCCGTTTGGAAGTTCGGATGGAGAGAGAATAGGGTTACCGGGAACAGCGAAAATGTCTCGTGATGCATCTGTTGAATGCTTAACGGTAATAGCTGTGCCACTTTTAAAGGTACCTTCAACAACTACAATTCCGTTGGCGATTGATGCCATTATGCGGTTTCTTCTTTGATAATAATAATCTCTACCGGGTGCCCCGGGTGGACGCTCTGAAATAACGGCGCCGTTTTCGATTATATTTTCATAAAGCTTTCTATTCTCAGGCGGATAAACAAGGTCGACTCCGCCTGCTAAAAATGCAATGGTTTTGCCACCGCCATCAAGGGCTCCTGAGTGAGCCTCAGCGTCAATGCCTCTTGCCATACCGCTGACAACTATAACGCCGTTTTCGGCAAGGTCTTTTCCAAGCTGATTTGCCATTTGTCTCCCCTGACGGGTTGATGCACGGCTTCCTACTATGGTGATTAAAATATAGTCATTAAGGTTAAGGCGCTCGCCTTTTATAAACAGAAGACGAGGAGGAAGATATCCGTTTTTAAGATAAACAGGATAATCTTCGTCGTGGTATGACATTATATGAATCCCTTTTCTTTCGCATTCCTCTACAAGACTTTTTGCATAGTCAAGAGACTTGTCTGCTTTTAATATTCTTGTTAAGGAAGAGAAAAATTCGGATTTTTTATATTTGCTTTCCTTGGCCTTATGAGCTTCCTCGGCGCTGCCGAAAAAGTTTAAAAACTTGTAAATTATTTCAGGTTCATATTTACAAACATCACAAAGCCATATTTCGTGAAGAAGTGACATTTATCGTCAAATCCTTTCATTAGTTAACTTTGGAATATTTATACATAATAATTCCAGCGGCAACACCAGCGTTAAGAGATTCGGCATTGCCAATCATATCTATTTTTGTAATAATATCAGACATAGAAAGTATTTCCCGGGAAATGCCCTTTGCTTCGTTTCCGATAACAATGGCATTTTTAGGAAAAACAGGAGTTTCTTCTAAGGAAACAGAATCTTTAAGTGCAGCCGATATTATTTTATATTCGTTTTCTTTAAGTTTGTTTATAAATTCGTAATCCTCTTCAAAATGAAAGTTGAGTCTGAAAATTGAGCCCATTGTTGAGCGGATTACCTTTGAATTATAAATATCCGCGGAGCCTTTTGTTATAAAAATACTTTTAAATCCCATGGCGTCTGCGGTTCTGAGAATAGTCCCCATATTCCCCGGTTCTGAAACCTCATCTAAAATCAAGACATTTGAGGATAGGGAAGAGGATGCGTTTAAAAATTTAATAACACATAAAATCCCCTGAGGATTTTCGGTTTCGCAAACCTTTGAAAATAAGTCATCAGGAAGCATATATGTTTCAAATCCATCGGTAAAATCAGGATTTTTCTCGTTAAAGCTTTCGGAGATGAGAAAATATGCAATGCTGTCCTTTGCCCATAAAAGAGCTTCCTGAGAGATTCTTTTGCCCTCAGCAACAAAGAGGGAAAGCTTCTGACGAGAAGACTTTTTCTGCAAAGAAATGGTCTGCTTGACTATTTTATTTTCACGACTTGATATATTCTTAATCATAATAATTTCCTTAATATAAATTAATGTCGTTTTTTGGCTTGATAAATCGCAAAAAGTTATACCCACGCGTGCGGGTATAACTTTTTAAGCAATTAAATTATCTAACTTTTTCAACGAGCTTAGAGAATGCAGCAGGATCAGAAACTGCGATTTCTGCAAGCATCTTTCTGTTGATTTCAATACCGTTCTTTTTAAGACCGTTCATGAACTTGCTGTAGCTCATACCATTCATACGAGTAGCAGCATTGATTCTTGCGATCCAAAGCTTTCTGAAATCTCTTTTCTTGTTCTTTCTGTCACGGTAAGCATATACCAATGACTTCATAACGGCCTGGTTGGCTGTTTTATATAATTTACTCTTGGCACCTCTGTAACCTTTAGCCAATTTTAATATCTTCTTGCGTCTTTTACGCGTGTGCATAGCACCTTTAACTCTTGCCATATCTATAAGGCTCCTTTCTGAAAATCAAATCTTATTTGTAAGGTATCATACTCTTGATAGTAGCGCAGTTAGCTTTTGATAAATAACCGAGCTTTCTGAGCTTTCTTTTTCTTTTAGTAGTCTTCTTGTTTAAAATGTGACTTCTGAAAGCCTTACCTCTTTTAACCTTGCCGTTTTTAGTAATGCCAAAACGCTTAGCTGCCCCTTTATGTGTTTTAATTTTAGGCATAATATAAGTCTCCTTCCGTAAATGTTTTCGGTTTGACCGATAGAATGTTATACTTTCTTTGGTACAACGAACATAGCCATATTTCTTCCTTCAAGCTTGATGCCTTTTTCAACAACACCAACCTCGGCCATGGCGTCCTGAACTCTGAGTAACAAGTCTTTGCCGATAGAGGAGTGAGTGATTTCACGGCCTCTGAAACGAACAGAAACTTTAACTTTGTCGCCGGACTTTAAGAATTTAATTCCCTGATTAACCTTTGTGTTAAAATCGTGCTCATCAATATTAGGACTAAGTCTTACTTCCTTAATATTAACAACCTTCTGGTTCTTACGAGCTTCTTTTTCTTTCTTTGCAAGTTCAAACTTGTGCTTGCCATAGTCCATAACTCTGCAAACAGGCGGTTTAGCCTGAGGAGCTATCTTAACCAGGTCAAGATTGTGCTGATCGGCAATC
>JAZSPE010000194.1:0-7715 GCA_045537265.1 Clostridia bacterium
ATTCTCAGGCGGCGACGAGCCCGACGGAAGCGCTAAGCTTATAACGGCATTTTTCAGAAATGGCGAGATTAAAGATGCAGTTACAGAGCTTCTTGAAAAACGCGACGGTCTTATGGCTGGTATCTGTAACGGATTCCAGGCTCTTATCAAGCTTGGTCTTGTTCCTTACGGAAAGATTGTTGACGCTGACGAAAACAGCCCGACTCTTACCTTTAACACAATTTCAAGGCACCAGTCGAAGCTTGTCAGAACAAGAATTGCATCTAATAAATCTCCTTGGCTTTCTAAAACTCAAGTTGGAGATATTTATACTGTTCCAATCTCTCACGGCGAGGGAAGATTCTTAGCAAGTGACGAGATTATCAAATCTCTTGCTGAAAACGGACAGATTGTAACTCAGTACACCGACCTTGAAGGAAATCCAACTTACGACATTCAGTATAACCCTAACGGCTCAGCGTATGCCATTGAGGGTATAACCTCTCCTGACGGCAGAGTTATCGGTAAGATGGGACACTCAGAGAGAATTGGCACAGGACTTTATAAGAATGTTGAGGGCGTTTTCGATATGGGAATGTTTGAAGGCGCTGTTGAATATTTTAAATAAACGGGAGTGAGGAAAATGAAAACGGATATTGAAATTGCACAAAGCACGAAAATGCAAAACATTACCGAGATTGCCAAAACAGCCGGGATTGATGACAAATATTTAGAGCAATACGGAAGGTATAAGGCGAAAGTTGACCTTTCCCTTCTTAAAGAAAGCCAGAGAAAAGAGGGTAAGCTGGTTTTAGTTACAGCAATAACCCCGACTCCTGCCGGAGAGGGAAAAACCACGACCACAATCGGTCTTGCTGACGGACTTAAAAAAATCGGCAAGAATGTTATGGTTGCTCTTCGTGAGCCGTCCCTTGGCCCGGTATTTGGAATTAAGGGCGGAGCGGCAGGCGGCGGATATGCTCAGGTTGTCCCAATGGAAGACATAAACCTCCATTTTACAGGGGACTTTCACGCAATCGGCGCAGCAAACAACCTCTTGGCGGCACTCTTAGATAACCACATCCATCAGGGCAACGCTCTCGGCATCGACCAGAGAAAAATCACTTGGAAGCGCTGTGTTGATATGAACGACAGACAGCTTCGCTTTGTGGTTGACGGTCTTGGCGGAAAAGTAAACGGCGTGCCCCGTGAAGACGGATATGACATTACTGTTGCATCTGAAATTATGGCAATCCTTTGCCTTTCAAGTTCAATAACCGACCTTAAAGAAAGACTTTCAAGAATTGTTGTTGGCTATACCTTTGACGGAAGGCCTGTAACAGCAGGACAGCTTAATGCGGCAGGGGCAATGACAGCTCTCTTAAAAGACGCTTTAAAGCCGAACTTAGTTCAGACGCTCGAGGGAACTCCTGCACTCATTCACGGTGGACCTTTTGCAAATATTGCTCACGGCTGTAACTCAGTCCTCGCTACAAAAATGGCTATGAAGCTTGGGGATTATGCAATCACAGAGGCAGGCTTTGGCGCTGACCTTGGGGCTGAAAAGTTCCTTGATATTAAGTGCCGTTTTGCAAGCCTTAAACCATCTGCTGTTGTTTTGGTTGCAACAATCCGCGCTCTTAAAATGCACGGTGGCGTTCCAAAGACAGCTTTAGGCGAAGAAAATCTTGATGCCTTAGAAAAGGGTATGCCAAACCTTCTTCGTCATCTTAGCAATATAACAGATGTTTATAAGCTTCCTTGCGTTGTTGCGGTTAATAAATTCCCGACAGACACCGACGCTGAGGTTAACCTCGTTATTGAAAAGTGCAAGGCTCTTGGCGTTAATGTTGTCCTTTCTGATGTTTGGGCAAAAGGCGGAGAGGGCGGAATTGAAATGGCAAAAGAGGTTGTTGCTCTTTGCGAAAGAGAAAACGATTTCACTTTCTCTTATGAAACCGAAGACACAATCGAAAATAAAATCGGTGCAATCGTTAAAAAGATTTATCGTGGCGATGGAGTTAACTTTACACCTCAGGCGAAAAAACAGATTGATGAGCTTACTGCTCTCGGCTATGGAAACCTTCCTGTTTGTATGGCAAAGACACAGTATAGCTTCTCTGACGATTTAACAAAAATCGGCGCTCCTGAGGGCTTTACAGTAACCGTTCGTAATGTTAAAATTTCAGCAGGCGCAGGTTTTATTGTTGCTTTAACAGGCGATATAATGACTATGCCGGGACTTCCGAAAGTTCCTGCTGCGGAAAAGATTGATGTTGACGAAAACGGAGTAATAACAGGTCTTTTCTAAAAATTTATATATAAAAAGGAGAGTTGAAAAATGAAAAAATTCAAGCAAATCACATCCCTTTTATTAGTTTTTCTTCTTGCTTTTACTTTTGCATCTTGCGGGGATAATGCAGTTAAAGAGGCAGAAAAGACAGTTCACAATATGTTTACAGCTTTAAAGGCCCTTGACCTTGAAGCTCTTAACAATTTCGTTGAAGACAGCGAAGACATTACTGATACTGATGATGCTCTCTTGACAGGAAACACTGAAGAACTGCTTAAAGCTATATTTGGCGGCGTGGATTATAAAATTATTTCTTCCGAGCAAGTTGACGAAGATACTGTTAATGTTAAAACAAGCATCACCGCAATCGATATGAAGCCTGTTTTTAAAGACTTCTTCGCATCAGCAATGCAGCTTGCATTTACTTCCGCTTTTTCAGATATGAGCGAAGACGAGCTGACTGCTAAAATGGAAGAAATGCTTTTGGAAAAAATAACTGCTCCTGACCTTGATAAGATTACAACCGAGGTTACATTAGAAGTTTCCGAAGAAGGCGGCGTTTGGAAAGTTGACGCAGATGACGCCTTTGCAAATGCGATTATGGGCGGACTTGAAGAGGCAGTTGAAGAAATTCAATCCTCTTTCGGAGGTTAAAATTTAACAAACAAAAAAAGACTGTAAACAAATGTTTACAGTCTTTTATTTTTTTAATTAAGCGGTTGGGAGGTCCTCCATAAACATAAAGGTATATCCCGCCTCTTTGAGCATTCTTCCCATTGTGAGAATGCTTTCTGCATAATAAGGCTGATAAGCATAATAGTCTGAATAGAAATACTGCTCATGGTCTGCAATATTTACAAATTCATCATTTGTATATTTTGAAAGCTCTCCGGGGAGTTCTTCTCCGGGAATGAGATTTAAAACTACCTGACATTTCGGCATATAATAAACATCATACTTTTTATCCTTGATAGTTTCAATCTTGCCGTCAATCTTTGCATATTCATCTTCTTCAAGATGGTTATATGAGCAAAGGGCATCGGTAAACGGAAGGTCTGTTGTTTCTACCTTATAAACGCCTGATTCAGGTTTTTTGTTATGTAAAAGTCTGAAAGAATGTCCGTATGGAAGAGCGTTTTCATCCCCGTCCCAATCAGTTTTTGTTCCAGAAGACGCATATGTCAGGCGAATGCCGTTATCATTAAGGGCTTTAATCCCCTCTTCTGACATAGGAATCCAGTGTGGAACAACTGCCTTTGCAAAGGATTTCTCTCCTGCAAAACGGCAAACCTCACTGTATATAAGCTTGAAAACTCTGTCGACTAAGCCGTAGTCCGCATTTATAAACGGATAGTCAGGCCACTCCTCTTTTGAGTGAAAACCCATTTTGAGCCAGTCGGAAGCCTCTTCAAATTCTTTTTTATATGCGTCTGTCATATCAGCGAGAGAAAACTCATCATCTCCATACCAGAAACAAGTCCTATAAAAAACATTGAGCTGTGTCTTTACCCCATATTCGTCGTGGGCCTTTTTAAGAGTTGCCATATATGGATTATCCCATAAAGAAGCAGGTCTTTCCCTTGTTAAATCACGGAAAACCCAGATAACATCATCTATAAAAAATGTTGCCTTTTTGTTCATAAAAACACTCCTTATCCAAAGTTAATTTATTCAGTGAATAAATTATAGCAAAATATGTTTAAACTGTCAATATTCTCTTAAAAAATAAGCGGTGCAAAAGCGCACCGCTTATTTAATTATATTGAAGGTCCTACTTCGGAAACTATTCCAACGGCGATTGCCTCCGCAACAGCTCTCTGCCAGGCAGGACTGTTTAAGTTAAGGGCCTCTGTGGCATTTGTCAGATACCCAAGCTCAACTAAAACCGCAGGCATCCTCGTTCGTCTTAAAACCGCAAAGTTTGCCTCAAAAACCCCTCTATTAACCGAGCCAAGTCTATCGGAGATGGCCTCTAATATTGACTCTGCAAGTCTTTCTGCCTCTCCGCCGAAGCGATAAACATAGGCCTCTGCCCCTTGGGCAGTGGGGTTTACTGAGCTGTTCGTGTGAATACTTACAAAATAGTCAGCTCCCCAGTCGTTTGCCATTTGGGCTCTGTTTCGCAAATCCGCATTTTTATCCGCCAGAACATTTTCCGTTGGCGTCGTCCTGTATTCCATAACCTCATAGCCTAAGCTTCTCAGCTCATCCGCCAGATATCTCGCAACATTAAGGTTAACATATTCTTCCGTAACTCCGTTTCCAACGGCACCCGGGTCGGGACCGCCATGGCCGGCGTCTATAAAAATTTTCGTCATCTAAATCAGCCTTTCTTAAACATATTCTATTACTATAATATGCTCGCTTGCTGATTTTGGTCCCTTTATCCCACCAAAAACTTAAAGGCAACAACTAATGACAGCATCCCTAAAACAACGACAGCAGAAAGTAGTCCTGCTCGGTTTCTTTTCTTGGGATGTGTCTCTTTTATAAAGGGGTCTCCCTCTTTTATTTTGTGGATATAATTGTCGATAATCTCCTGCGCCTCTTGAAGCACGAAACTGCTTGGCTTCCCGTCCTTGTCCCCTCTTAAAATAAAAATCGCCTGCTCGATTCTATCCGATTTTATATTATTTATAATAACAACTCTCCTTGAGCTTTTCGCCGTCATTTCATCCACTCCTTTTTTATGATTTTAACCATTTCTTCCTTATTTATACAAAAGAAAAAAGCCGCAATAATACGGCTTTTCTCTCTTGTTAAAAAATAAAAAATATAAAAGGAGTTACTTTTTTTACATCATAAACTGTGCAACTACCGTGAACACCACAGAGCCAACGCCCTGAAACCACATAATAATTTCTTTCACGGTATCTTTAATGCCCCATTCCTCACTCTCATCAGGCTTTGAGAAAACCTTATAGAAGTCGAATGCCCAAATGGCCATCAAAAGAGCGGAAAAGCCTCTCATAAGTGGCGCTTTAAACATAAAGAGAGAGATAAAAAGCATTATCACAATAAGGGCATAAGCCCCACACATAAGTATTGCATCGGTTAAAACCGCAAAGGCGCTTTGATATTCGCAAACCTTTTCCCCGTGCTTCTCATAATAAGCATCGGATGCAAAATTGAGCACACACAGATTTTTAAGAGATTTGATGGAAAAATACAGCATTATAAGTGAAGTAGCAATCCAGAATGCCCGAATATCAAAACAAACCATAAAAATCGGAGCAATAACTGCAATTGCAAGAATGGTCAGTCTTTCCTTAACGGCCACATTTTTCCCCTCCCATCTGTACCTTTATATTATCAATTTGAAAAATTTTTATCAATAATGTAACTTTAATAAAATAAAGGATTAATCATTCTTTAAAGCATTCGTAACCGTTTAGTAATATTTTTCCCTTTATGTAACAAAGGCGTAATAAAACTATTTACTTTTGTTTTCATTTAGTTTATACTTATTATATAAGAAAAAAGGCGGTGAAGAGCCATAGAAGACAGATATTTAACCGTTAAAAAGCAGGGCGAAGCGGAGCAAACCATCAAGCGTTCCCGCTTCATTGCAACGGTCAAGCCAATCAAAACAGAGGAAGAGGCCCTTTCTCTCATAAATTCCTTGAAGCAGAAATATTGGGACGCACGCCACAATGTTTATGCCTATATTCTCCGCGAAAATAATATTATGCGATACAGCGACGACGGAGAGCCGGCAGGAACAGGGGGTGTCCCCGTTCTTGATATGCTTAAAAAAGAGGGGCTTACGGATATAATCGTTGTTGTTACCAGATATTTCGGTGGAATTCTTTTAGGAACGGGCGGACTTGTCCACGCCTACTCCTCAACCGCAAGGCAAGGGATTGACCAGGCAGGCAGGCTCCTTATGATAAGGTGCAAAAGTCTTACTCTTTGTTGCGATTACACCCTTTGGGGGAAAGTCCAAAATGAGCTTTCCGCTTTTACCCATCAATCCCTCCCACCTGAATATTCAGATATAGTTAAAGCTACGGTTTATATCCCCATAGAAGACGCCACCCGTCTTGAAAAGACACTTATCGAAGCAACAAACGGCAAGATTTCTCTCTCCTTTGGAGAGGATGACTTCTTGGCCTTTGAGGATTAGAAGGCTTTGCCCGGCCAAAGAAAATTTTCGGGCAGAAAGGTTAAAAAATGACAATAAACGAAAAACTTGCATCTGAACTTAATTTAAAACAATGGCAGGTGGATAACACCGTTGCCTTAATTGACGAGGGAAACACAATCCCTTTTATTTCCCGTTACAGAAAAGAGGCAACGGGCGAGCTTAACGACGAGGTTCTCCGCAGCTTTTATGAAAGACTTATGTATCTCCGCAATCTTGAAGAAAAAAGAGCGGATATAAAGAGAATTATCGAGGAGCAGGGAAAGCTTACCCCTGAACTTATCGAAAAAATCGATGCAGCTGAAAAGCTTACCGAGCTTGAAGATATTTACCGCCCTTACCGCCCGAAAAGGCGCACAAGAGCCACCGTTGCAAAGGAAAAGGGACTTGAACCTCTTGCAAAAATCATTATGGCTCAGGAAAAAACCGATAAAACTATTGAAGAAATCGCAAGCGAATATATAAATGAAGAAAAAGAGGTTAAAACCTTCGAAGACGCTATCGCAGGCGCTCTTGACATTATCGCCGAAGAAATCTCCGATAACGCAGACTATCGCAAGTTTATCCGTGATATAACATTGAGAAGCGGTATCCTTTCTTCAAAAGGCTCAACAGAAGAAGATTCTGTCTATGCAATCTACTATGATTTTTCCGAGCCTGTTACAAAAATTGCCTCCCACAGAGTTTTAGCTATCGACCGTGGGGAAAAAGAGAAGTTTTTGTCTGTTAAAATCGACTGCGACGAGGAAAAAATCCTTGATAGACTTAAAAAAAGGGAAATTTTGGGAATTACTGTTTTTGCTCCATATATTGAAACCGCAATTGAGGACAGCTATAAGAGGCTTATCGCCCCGTCTATTGAAAGGGATATAAGAAACGAGCTTACAGATATTGCTCAGGAAAAGGCTATTGCAATATTCAAGGTTAACCTTAAAAACCTTCTCCTTCAACCGCCTCTTAAAGATAAAACCGTTATTGGCCTTGACCCAGGGTATCGGACAGGCTGTAAGGTTGGAGTTGTTGATGCAACGGGCAAAGTCTTAGACACAGGAGTTATTTTCGTAACCCATTCCACCGCTCAGTATGAAAGCGCAAAGGAGTTTATTAAGGGTCTTATAAAGAAATATAATGTTAACTTAATCTCTATCGGTAACGGCACCGCATCAAGAGAGACAGAGAAATTTGTTGCAGACACCCTTAAAGGAATGGAAGGGGTTAAATATATCATAACAAACGAGGCAGGGGCATCGGTTTATTCCGCGTCAAAGCTTGGCGCAGAGGAGTTCCCTGACTTTGATG
>JAZSPE010000209.1:0-2074 GCA_045537265.1 Clostridia bacterium
TTAAATTCAAGGCCAAGTCTTTTGCATTCCTCTGTTACAAAGGAAACATCAAACTTTGCATTATGGGCAACCGCAATGGCACCGCCCATAAACTCCAAAAAGTCAGGCATAACCTTAGAAATGTCAGGGCAATCCTTAACCATTTCGTCGGAAATCCCCGTAAGATTTGTTATGTTTTCAGGGATTGGCTTTAAAGGATTAACCAAAGCGGAAAAAGTCTTGGTCATTACTCCGTTTTCGATTTTAATTGCGCCAATCTCGGTTATCTTCTCCTGCTTTGCATCAAGGCCTGTTGTTTCAAGGTCGAAAACAACATAGGTTTCTCCCTTATAACTGTAATTTTTCCAGAGAGGCACATCGTTTACAAAATACGCCTCTGTCCCGTATATGATTTTTATGTCCTTGCCTGCTTTTTTAAGCTTGCCCGCTATTCCCTGAGCCTCAGGAAACGCCTGGGCAACCCCGTGGTCAGTTATGGCAATTGCGCTGTGTCCCCAATCGGCAGCACGGCTTATCAAATCCTCCGCCGAGGTTATGGCATCCTTTGCGCTCATTTTCGTATGCAAATGAAGCTCAACACGCTTTTTCGGTGCGTTGTCCTCTCGTGCAGGGGGATTTTCCATCTTCTCCATTGAGAGAACATTAAACTTAAACTCGTGGGCATAGTCGTCCATTTTATACTCCCCACGGACTTTCAAAACATTACCTTTCTTAATAGAAGGAAGAGCCTTTGCAATCTTTTCGTTCTTTGAGAATATATGACAGGATACTGCCCAGTCATTATCCCCTAAATCGAAATCAACAACTGTGTTTCCTGTAAGCTTGCCGTTTTTCTGAAGCTCACGGACTTCGCAGTCAATAATTTCTCCTTCTATAACGATTATTCCAAGCCCCTCAACAACATCTATCATAGGGGTTACCTTTTTCTCTTTTATTGGCGTGCCGTAAATATGTCCGGAAGAGAGGGCAGGCTTTTTGGAAACTGTTTCACTTTTCCCTGCAACAAAGGTGGCCGCCTCTTTGCTCTTTTCTTCCGTAATCTCGTCACGGTTTTTGATATAAGCCTCTTTATCAAACTCGTCGCAGTTAATTTCACAGCTGTAATTTCCGCCCAATTCCCCGTTTGCTATTTTTGAGGCAATTCTCTCAATGTCGCTGTTTCTTAAAATGGACGCTCCGCCGTGACTTGTCTTTATTATAATTTTGTCATCCTCAATATGCGCCGTTGCGCTTTGCAAGAACATCTTGCAGGATGGAATTTTTCTGCACAAAGTTTTGATAAGATTCTCTCCATAGGCCTCGTCAAATTCCACTCCGTCATAATTAATTTCAACCTCTAAATTTTCTAAGGAATACTGATTTTTGGCTTGCTCAATAAAACCAAAAAGCTGTTCCTCTTCAATAAGAGAAACGCTTTTCAGCACGACACTGACCCGATTATTTTTAACATCCAGGTCGGCTTTAACTATTTCTGCCGCCTCCAAAACTTTTGCAAAGCTTTCAAGGACGGTAACTTTGTCGAATAAATCAAGTAAGTTTGCCAAAATAATCTATCCTTTACATTTTATCAATTTCGCTGAGTAATACCTCTATAATTTTATCCTCAGAAATTTTGCCTACTATTTCCCCTGACTTAAAAAGCATAGCGCATCCGTCTCCGCCGGCGATGCCGATGTCTGCGTCCTTTGCTTCCCCAGGGCCGTTGACAACGCAACCCATAACTGCAACTGTTATATCCTTTTTGATATTCTTAACCGCCTCGGTTACCTCGTTTGCAATGGGGATTAAGTCAATTTTTGTTCGTCCGCAGGTTGGGCAGGAAACAACCTTAACGGTTTTCTCCCCCAAATCAAGGGCGGACAAAATCATTTTCGCCGCTTCAACCTCTTTTACAGGGTCGTCGGTTAAGGAAACTCTTATGGTATCCCCTATGCCGTCGGCAAGAAGAGAGCCAATTCCGATAGCGGATTTAACAAGACCGCCCGTATATGTTCCCGCCTCTGTTACCCCTATATGAAGAGGATAATCAAAGGTCTCTTTTGCAAGGCGATATGCCGCAATTGTCTTTTTAACA
>JAZSPE010000139.1:0-8848 GCA_045537265.1 Clostridia bacterium
TGTTAAAAACGCTATGCACGGCGTTGACTTTATCTTCCACGCGGCAGCGTTAAAGCAGGTTCCATCCTGCGAGTTCTTCCCAATGGAAGCAGTTAGAACAAATGTTATCGGAACAGATAATGTTTTGACTGCGGCAATGGAAGAGGGGGTTGACTCTGTTATCTGTCTTTCAACAGATAAAGCGGCATACCCTGTTAACGCTATGGGTATAACAAAGGCTCTTGAAGAAAGAGTTGCGGTTGCAAAATCCAGAAACTCAGCTAAGACAAAAATCTGCTGCACAAGATACGGAAATGTTATGTGTTCCCGTGGGTCTGTTATTCCTCTTTGGATTGACCAGATTAGAGCCGGCAACCCAATCACAATAACTGAGCCTTCTATGACACGCTTTATAATGAGTCTTGACGAGGCGGTTGACCTTGTTTTATTCGCTTTTGAAAACGGCGTAAACGGGGATATTTTAGTTCAGAAAGCTCCTGCCTGCACAATTGAAACTCTTGCAAAGGCAGTTACAGCTTTATTTAACCCCGAAACTGAAATTAAAGTTATTGGTATCCGCCACGGCGAGAAGCTTTATGAAACTCTTCTTACAAACGAAGAGTGTGCAAACGCTATTGATATGGGCGATTTTTATCGTGTTCCATCTGACAACCGAGGCTTAAACTATGATAAGTACTTCAAAGACGGAAATGTAGAGAGAAACACTCTTTCTGAATTTAACTCTAACAACACAGATCTTTTGAATGTAGAAGAGGTAAAGGAAAAACTTTTAAGCCTTGAATATATAAGAGAAGAACTTAAAAAGGGTGAATAATATATGAAAATTCTTGTAACGGGAGCAAAAGGTTTTGTTGGCAAAAACCTATGTGAAGCGCTTAAAAATATTCTAAGCGGAAAAGACAAAATTCGTCCAAACCTTAAAATAGACGAAATCTTTGAGTTTGATGTTGATACGGACATTTCTCTTTTAGACGGCTTTACAAAAGAAGCTGATTTTGTGTTTAACTTAGCAGGTGTAAACCGCCCGAAAGATACAAAAGAATTTATGGAGGGGAACTTTGGCTTTGCTGATACTCTTCTTAATTCTCTTAAAAAAAGCGGAAATAAATGCCCTATTATGATTTCTTCTTCAACTCAGGCAGCATTGGATAATGACTACGGCAAGAGCAAAAAGGCAGGAGAGGACCTTATTTTCTCCTACGGCGAGGAAACAGGGGCAAAGGTTTTGGTATATCGTTTCCCTAACCTTTTCGGAAAGTGGGCACGACCAAATTATAACAGCGCCGTTGCAACTTTCTGTAATAACATCGCCAACGATTTGGAAATAACCGTTAATAACCGCGAAACAGAGCTTACCCTTGTCTATATTGACGATTTGGTTGATGAAATGCTTAATGCTTTGGAAGGGAAAGAAAATAAAGACGGATTATTCTGCAAAGTGGCAACAGAGCATAAGGTAACGCTCGGGGAAATAGTTGACCTCATTTACTCCTTTAACAGTCAGCCAAAAACCCTTATAGTGCCTGAAATTCCCTATAATTCCTTTGCAAAAAAGCTTTACTCTACATATCTTTCATATCTTCCAAAGGAAAAGGTTGCATTTCCTTTAAAAATGAATGTTGACGACAGAGGAAGCTTTACAGAACTTTTAAAGACCGAAAAATGTGGTCAGTTCTCCATAAACATCTCAAAGCCCGGCATAACAAAGGGTCAGCATTGGCACAACACCAAATGGGAATTCTTTATTGTTGTTGCAGGCCATGGCTTAATTCAGATGAGAAAAATCGGCAGCGATGAGGTTTTAAACTTTGAGGTTAGCGGCGAAAAAATTGAAGCTGTTCATATGCTTCCCGGTTACACCCATAATATTATAAACCTTTCAGATAAAGAAAATTTAGTAACGGTTATGTGGGCAAATGAAAGCTTTGACCCAGGAAAACCTGATACATTTTTTGAGGTGGTTGAATAATGAATATTAAAACAGACTACAGCGATATTAAATTTAAGGATAACGGAAAGCTTAAGCTACTCATAATCGTTGGGACCCGTCCCGAAATTATCCGCCTTGGCGCCGTTATAAATAAGTGCAGAAAATATTTTGATTGCATTTTAGCTCACACAGGTCAGAACTATGACTATAACCTTAACGGAGTTTTCTTTAAGGATTTAAAGCTCGCTGACCCAGAGGTTTATATGGATGCAGTCGGAGACGATTTAGGGGCAACGGTTGGAAATATTATCAACTGCTCTTATAAATTGATGACACAGATTAAGCCTGACGCACTCCTCATTTTAGGAGACACAAACTCTTGCCTCAGCGCAATTGCGGCAAAGAGATTGCATATCCCAATTTTCCATATGGAAGCGGGTAACCGTTGTAAAGACGAGTGCCTCCCTGAGGAAACAAACAGAAGAATTGTGGATATTATCTCTGATGTTAATATGGCATACTCCGAGCACGCAAGACGCTATCTTGCCGATTGCGGACTTCCAAAAGAGAGAACCTATGTAACAGGCTCTCCTATGGCAGAGGTGCTTCATAATAACCTTAAAGAGATTGAGGCAAGCGATATTCATAAAAAATTAGGCCTTGAAAAAGGGAAATATATTCTCCTTTCTGCTCACAGAGAAGAGAATATTGATACGGAGAAGAACTTTATGTCTCTCTTTGGCGCAATAAATAAAATCGCCCAAAAGTATGATATGCCGATTTTATATTCCTGCCACCCAAGAAGCAAGAAAAGACTTGAAGAGAGCGGATTTGAGCTTGACAAGAGAGTTATAAGACACGAGCCACTTGGTTTCCACGATTATAACTGTTTGCAGGTTAACGCCTTTGCGGTAATTTCCGACAGCGGAACTCTCCCTGAAGAATCAAGCTACTTTACAAGCGTAGGTAAGCCATTCCCAGCAGTTTGCATAAGAACATCAACAGAGCGCCCTGAGGCACTTGACAAAGCTTGTTTTGTTCTTGCAGGAATTGACGAAAAATCACTTCTCCAAGCAGTTGACACAGCAATAACAGCAAATGAGGACGAAGATTTTGGCATCCCTGTTCCTGACTATATTGATGAAAATGTATCAACTAAGGTTGTAAAAATAATCCAGTCTTATACAGGAATTGTTGATAAAATGGTTTGGCGTAAAGACTAAAAAGAAAGGAGCGATATTATGAATGCAAATGATATATTATTCTCTTTGCTTCGCTATGAAATAAATGGCGAAAGCATTGGCGAAGATATAAAAAAGAGCATTGATAATGAGACGCTCCTTAAACTTTTTGAGCTCTCAAAAGCTCACGATTTATCTCATTTGGTGGCAGATGCCTTATCTAAACTTGGGGTTGAAATTCCAAAGGAACTCAGGCAACAAAAAGTGCTCTCAATTTTCAGAAGTGAGAGCATAAGCCTTCATCTTAAAAGCATAAAGGAAACTCTTTCCAAAGGAGAAATTCCATTTATCCCTCTCAAAGGGGCAGTGATAAGGGACCTTTATCCTGAAAGTTGGATGCGGACAAGCGCCGATATTGATATTTTGGTAAAGGAAGAGGATTTGGATAAAGCCAGAGAAATTCTTATGGAGGATAAATGGCAAGCCGACAAGAAAAACTTTCATGATATTTCCCTCTATAAAAAGGGGAGCGCGCCGCTGGAACTCCATTTTTCCATTAAAGAGAATATGGAAAATCTTGATAGGGTTTTGGATAAAGTCTGGGAGAATGCTACTTTAAAAGAAGACTTTGAATATGAGCTCAGTAATGAATTTTTGCTTTTCTATCTTTTATCTCATATAGCCTACCACTTTAAAAAAGGCGGTTGCGGAATAAGAACTGTCCTTGATGTCTGGCTCTTAAAAGAAAAGCTTAATGTAGACGAAAAGAAGCTACAAGCCCTCTTAAAAGAGGCACAAATTGAAGCTTTTGCCGATAGAATTGTGGAGCTTTCGAAGACTTGGCTTGGTGGCAAATCTCATACCGACATAACAAAGAAAATGGAAGAATTCATTCTCTTTGGCGGACTTTACGGGAACTATGAAAACAGAGCAAGTGTTGAGCAGGTTGTGGCAGGGGGGAAAAAGAAAAATCTTCTAAGTAGAGTCATAATGCCTTATGATAAAATGGTTATAAGATACCCTGTTTTGAAAAAACATAAATTTCTGACACCGCTTTTCCATATTGCAAGATGGGGTAGCGCTTTTAAAAAAGGAACGCTTAGAAGAGTTTCGGCAGAATATAATGCAGGAAATAAAAATTCTGAGGCAAAGATTGCTGACACTCAGGAACTTTTAAAAGAAATAGGATTAATATAAAAAAGACCGGTCAAAACCGGTCTTTTTTATTTATTCTTCAATAGGGCAGGCAAGCATAATTTCGTGGGTTTGTTCTTCGGAAATTAAGCCTTTGGAATAATAAGTTGCGGTTATTTCAGTAACCTTTGAAAAGGGAGTAAGTCCCTTTTTATAGCCGTCAATTATTCCTGCTTTAAGCCAATCTGAAAAATTAAACATTAGATGGTACCTCCTAAATTGATTATAGCTTGCTTCAATATGTCAAGCTCATTTCGAGTATTGTAATATGCGTTGGTTGTGTCTGCTCTATATGTCATTTTAAGGTCAGCAGGACAAGAAAATTCTGTGTTTGGATAGGATGTTTTAAGGGACAGAAGAGCCTGGCCACATTCTGTTTCAGTTATATCTGTTACAATCGGTTCTGAAAGCTGGTAAATAATATATACTTCATTTTCCCCATCATTTGAAAGATAGTTATATAAATCTTTTGATGCAGAGTATTCGCTTTGGGTAATAAAGTAAATAACATTATTATGCTGACCGATTTGGATAGTTTCGGAAGTCCAGGTATCCCAACCGTGCTTGTTGGCGGGAAGAACATTTATATATCCTGCTAACTGCTTGCCAGATTTCATATTATTTAAAACGAAATTGCTTCGATAAAGACCTTTTGCAGTTTTCCCGTGAAATCCAAAGACCTGAGCATCAGATATAATATACTTATCACATCTTTTAATAATTTTCACGGTGTTGCTCTCTATAAGTATTTCATCACGGGCTTCAAAAACACCGGACTTATTCTTAAGCCCCCTGAGTGTGTAAGGAATTGTAACCGAAGCATCGCCAATTACAAGAGTAGGATTCTCGACGCTAACAACATCAATGGGCGAAGAGGGGGAAGGGTCTCCTTCCTGGGTGCTTTCCCCATAAAGACTTAATTTAACAAGCGGGCTTTTGCTGCTATCATTTATTACGCCTGATTTTAAAATATCAGTTGAAATATTTATGCTGTCTGCTTTATCTCTTGTTGCATTATATGAAACCTCTCTAATTTCATTTTCGAATTCTAAAAGGACTTCCTGCCGTTCCTGGGCGGTATAATAGTCCACTCCTTTAACAGGAACATCCCCCTTGTCGCCTTTATCCCCTTTTTCGCCTTTATCCCCTTTTGGTATTCCAAAGCTTAAAACCAAATCTTTGTTTGTGCCTGTGTTTTTAACCCAGGCGCTTTTCCCAGGGGCAAGGGTCTTGACCTCTCCAACAGATGCCGTAACAACATAGACATTCGGGGAATTTTCTTCTCCAAGAGAAACAAAAGAGTCAATATGGATGCTAACGGGGTCAAGCCTTTCAATATAGCCGAGAGCATCATATATCTCAAACCCTACTAAGAGCTCGCCCTCAGCCATATAGGTATCCTCAATTTTAAGGGAGTATAAGCCATCAATAGCAGGAAGCTCATCGGTTACGGATGAGTTTCCGTTTGCAGATTTTATATAGGCCCTAACCTTTTGATTTTCTCCTGCCGGGATTGATGCATCAATCCTGAGGGAATTGTTCTCCTGCTCATAATATGAGGCGGAGTCAACAATGTTTTTAATTCTGGAATTTTCATAAAATACTTTTATGGTTTTGATTTAAATCACCTCCAAAGTTTGGAATTATTATCCGTCTTTTCCCTCTCAAATTTTAAGATGAATAATAATCCATTAATATATAAAGAAAAGGGAGGTGGCAATCTATGGTTTTAGGGCAAAAGAAAAAGCGGAAATCCTTTGGATTCCCCCCTTTTCGGGGTATATTATTATTTAAGCAAACGAGCAAATCCGCTTTGGCAAACAGGTCCGCCGATTGCTTCTAAAAGGGCGTTATAGTCGTCCTTTTTAAGAACTTCGCTCATCTTTGCAAATACTCTGTCAATAGCCTTTTCGTATTTAGCCATAATCTTATCGGTATGAGCAAGGGTTGGATAGAATCCGTTGTTTCCTAAGAATCCTTCTTTAAGCATAAGAACAGTATATAATGTTTTAAGTTCAAGAGGATATTTTGTGTATGTTATGTGAGCAAGACAAGGCATACCGCCTGCTTCTGCCGGAATATCGTGCTTTTTAGCAAGAGTATTCCAAGCGTCGATAAGTCTCTTACCCATTTTTTCTGTGTGCTCCCAGATTTTTGTTTCTTCGCACTTCTTGATTGTTGCAAGAGCGGCAACAGGGCCAACGCTCTCTGTCCAGTATGTACTGCTGATAAATGAGTCTTCTGCGCCGTCCATAGCCTCTTTTGTGCCGATTATAGCGCCGATTGGATGACCGTTTCCGAGAGCCTTTGCAAATACGGCAATATCAGGGTTAACTCCGATAAGTTTATGAGAACCGCCGAGTGTTAATCTCCAACCGATTGTGATTTCGTCGAAAATAAGAAGTCCGCCTGCTTTATGGATTCCGTCACGAACATATTCTAAGAAGTTATCCTCAGGGAGATAATTACGAACAGGTTCCATAATAACACAAGCAAGTCTGTCACCATACTGCTCAATAATTGCGTCGAATTCTTCTTTGTTATCATAATGGAAGGTAACCGCAGAGTTTCTGAGTGCCTGAGGAACACCTGCCGGTTTAAGACCAGGGAGAAGAAGGTCATCAAGTGAGCCGTCTGCATTTAAGTTAGATGCAAGGTACCAGTCGCTCCAACCGTGGTAACCGCAGATTGCAATCATATCGCGCTTTGTTGTTGCACGGGCAATACGAACAGCAACAGCACAGCTTTCGCCGCCTGTTCTGGCAAAACGAACAGAAGAAGCCCAAGGATGAATTTCGCAGAGCTTGTCCGCAAGCTCAACTTCTTCAGGTGGGTTGAGTGTTGACATAGCGCCGTTTTTAATTCTGTTAATAACAGCCTTGTTAACATCAGGGTCAGCGTAGCCGAGTAAACATGCGCCGATTCCGTTTGTTGTCATATCGTAATAATGTTTTCCGTCATAATCCCAAACTTCACAGCCCTTAGCCTTAGTAAAATAAGATGGCCACTGTCCTGGGGCGAACTGTTCAGGACGCTTTGATAAAAGCTGTACGCCGCCGGGGATTATCTCTCTTGCGTGTGCATAAAGTTCTTGTGCTTTTGACATAGTATAAAACCTCCATAGTTTTTCTTGACATTTCTTTATGATTATATTATACTAATCACAAAGCCTAAAAGTAAACAAACAAAACTAACAAATATTGCATTGTTTTGGGCGGTTTGTTAGTTTAAAGGGATGAGGGGACAAGTATGCCAATGTTTTCAGTTTTCAAGGTAGGAATGGGGAACATTACGATTAAAGCTGTTATAACAGGCTTTCATCATGGAGAAAAATTCCCGAAATCTCCTATGCATAACCACGCCGCATTTGAATTTTTGTTTTTTATGCGGGGAAGCGCTATGCTTAAAACGGAAAATGATTCTCTGATTTTGGAAGAAAAGGATTCCGTTCTTATTGCCCCCGAAACTTTTCACAGCCTGATTCCCCAAGGGGAAGATACGGCAGTTATGAGCTTTACTTTCTTTATAGAGGGGAACAAAAAGAAAAGCGGTGCCGATTACGAAAAACTTGTAAAGGAACAGCTTAAAGGCGAGAATAATATAACCCCATTCTATCAGAATAATCAGCTTGGAGAATGTCTTGGCAAAATTGCAGCCAATATATATTCTGAATCCATCGTAGCAGAAGATATAATAAAAGCCGAGCTTGTTTTGTTATTCTCGGAAATTTTCTCTCTTTTTGAGGAAGAGAAAGGCGAAGGCAATGATTATGAAAAGAATGCCAGCGAATATGATACACGAGCTTTTATGATTGAAGAATATTTTAACGAGCATTACAAAGAGGACATAAGCCTTGAAGAACTTGCTAAAAGTCTTTATTTAAGCGAAAAGCAAACAGAGCGAATGATAAAAAATGCTTTCGGCGAGGGCTTTCGTCAGCATCTTAAAAGAATAAGACTGCTGATTGCCCAAAGACTTCTAACGGATACGGAAAAGGAAATAAAGGAAATAGCAGAAGAAGTGGGCTATCAGTCCTACAACGGTTTCTATCTTGCCTTTAAAAAGACAATAGGCATTACCCCTGAAAATTATAGAGAGAAAAATAAAAAAGCGTGATGGATTTCCATCACGCTTTTTTGGCGGAGATGCAGAGATTTGAACTCTGGCGCCGGCAAAACCGACCTACCGGATTTCGAATCCGGACCCTTCAACCACTTGGGTACATCTCCATATATGTTAAAATCGGAAAACCGAAAATAACCTATTTATTATATGTGGGGCAAAATTCTGCCACGGGGCAATTAGAACAATCAGGCTTTTGGGCTTTGCAGTATGCCCTGCCGTGCTCAACTAAACAGTGGCAAAACCAGGACCACTTATCCTTTGGAACAACCTTCATTAAATCAAGCTCGATTTTATAGGGGTCTTTATGAGTTGTTAAACCGAATCTGTTGGAAAGCCTTGTTGCGTGGGTATCAACAACGATTCCGGGAATTTTAAAGATATCCCCTAAAACCAGATTTGCGGTTTTTCTTCCAACACC
>JAZSPE010000138.1:0-4664 GCA_045537265.1 Clostridia bacterium
CATATCCGTCAATTTCATCCTCTGAAAGAGCCCTGAATTTAACAAAACTTTCTACCGCCCCTGACCGCTTCTTCCCTGTTTCTTTGTCACAGATGCAATAGCCCGTTAAAACAGAGTGGGTATTACCGCTGAGGAGACGGAGCATACGCTTTGCATCCTCATCATTTTTGGGTTTTCCCATTATTTCATTTTCGCAGACCACCATGGTATCTGCCGTTATAACAATTGCATTCTCAGGGCAATTTTTTGCATTTTTAACCTGCTCATTCTTCGTTTCGGCAAGAGAGGTTACAATCTCAGGAAAGGAAAGGCTTAAATCAACAACTTCTTCTCCCTCTGCGGTTATAATCTCAAACTTTAAGCCCACATTTTCAAGAAGCTCTTTTCTTCTTGGAGACTGAGAGCCAAGTATAATTTTTTTCATTTTTTAATCAGTCCTGTCTTATGACAAAATATTTTTGCGCCGTAGCCGGATATAACTCCGCCGATACATCCTAAAATGGTCAAAACCGGAAGATAGGAGAAAAGGCTCAGGCTTCCGAAGATAATCGACGCCACAACAATCTGGGTAAGGTTATGGAAAAATGCGCCGATAACGCTTATTCCTACCTCGGAAAGCTTCGGATAAAACAGCTTTTTAAAGAGCCACATAAATAGAGCACTTATAACTGCACCGCCTACGCTGTAAGGAATTGCGCTTACCCCACCATAAAGGAAACAGCCAAGAGTTGAACGAAGCAGGGCAACCAGAATACTTCCGCCACCGCCAAGATAAAAGAGGGTCCAAACCGTTGCCATATTAGCAAGGCCCAGTTTCCCACCGGGGATAATGAAGGCACTAAGCATACCTTCTGCAATCTGCAAAACAATGCCCACGGAAATCATAAGAGAAAGGACTGTGATTTTCTTTGCACTTAATTTTTTCATCAGTGGCTCACCTTATCAACCTTTCCGTCTTGTCCTGCAATTTCAATCATAAGACGATTGGGAAGGCAGACTATTTTCTGATTTGTTTTGCTTATTTTGCCCATTTTAACATCAATTTTATCAGGGCAAGAGGCTTCCTCAACAAAAACACAGCCATCTTCTATTCTAACCGTGTTTGAGCCAAACTCTGTGTCAACCTTTATGGTTTTTGTTTCGTTTTTGAGGTTATAACTTGCATAGGCTTTTCCGTTTATGGTTATTATGACCCTTTCTCCGTTTTCGCCTTTTAAGAAAAAACCCTGAAAAACCAAAACTGTTACGGAAACAACAACCAAAAACGCCGTGACTATCTTATCCGAGAATGTCATCACAACACTCCTTTGTTATAATGCAATCTTGTGTATTCTCCTTTAAAATCTTTTTTATTAAAGAAGGATTCGCAGACACCGCTAACCTTTTTCTCGTCCTCCACCGTGAAATAAATAAGAAGACTTTCGGCTCCGCTTTTTACTATATCATCAAGCTTATCCCCCATATAAAGTGGGAGAGAATTTAAAACAACGCTCCGACAGTTTTCTCCGTCCTTTACAACAGGGAACTTTATGCCTTTTCTGTCAATGAGATAATTTATATCCCTATTACATGGACAGTTGTTATTATTTCTTATAATACAGTTTTCCGTTACCATAAGGGGAAGATGCCCATAGACCATAGTTTCTACGGTTAATCCTTTTTTCATTTTCCTTATTGCTCCTAAATTAAGTTCAGGAGAGAGGGTAACACCTTTGAAATCTTTTTCTTTTAAAAGGTCAAGAGTGAAGCTGTTAAAGGCATTAAGACGGAAACCACCGTATTTGATAAAGTCATCTTCATCCAAAAAGGCTAAGTTATTCACAAGAAGTTTATTAAAGCCAAGACCTTTTAAAATTTTAAGCCTTTCCCTTGTTTCTTTTTCGTCTTTAATTATGCTTTCAGTCTCTATAACTATTTTGTTCTTATAAGGAGCAAAATCTTCTGTGTATTTAAGAAGAACACTGTCGGGAACATAAAACCTTTCAAACTTATATTCCTTTGCCGAATAAAACTGATTGATAGTTGCAATCCTGCAAGAGAATGTTGCCTCTTCTTTTTCCTTTTCCTTAATTTCTTTAAGGGTATAATCGCCGTTTCTTCGCAGTGAAGAAAGATATTCTTCTTCAAAGTTTGAGAGGGCGCATCTTCTCAGTTCATTTATCTGTCCTACCGCCATAAAGGGCGCGCCGTTTATCTCTACTTCGATATTTTCAAATTCAAAGGGAGTCCCCCCTGTTTTGCTTATTTTCTCACAAAACAGTTCTTCATTTACTGTTTTTGTTTCGCCTTTTGCCAAAATATCGCTTAAAGAGGCCGTAACCTCTATCCTTTCGCCCCATACTTTAAGGCTTGGGGTTTCCCCTTCAATAAGCTTCGCTTTTGCGCTGAGCTTTATTTTCTTTTCGCGGTTTGGAGTTTCATATTTATCGTTTTCCTGCTTTTCATAGGGGTTATCGGGCTTATTAAAGCAAAACATTTCTTTGCCTTTTCTACCCGTGAGATAACCGTCAGTCTGTCCGCCTCTGTAAAAAATTCTGTCAAGGCGCTCTAAATCTTCTTTGTTAGGCATTTCGCCTGAATCGATATATTTTCTGTATATCCCGACCACCAAGGAAACATATTCAGCGCCTTTCATTCTTCCCTCAATTTTAAGGGAGGAAACGCCGATTTCTTTTAGCTCCTTTATATGATTTAAGGCGCACAAATCTTTAAGGCTTAAATAAAAGCCTTTTTCCAAATTGTCGTTTATTTTATATTCAAGTCGGCAAGGCTGGGCACACTTTCCGCGGTTTCCTGACCTGCCACCTAGTATGCTGCTTAAAAGGCACTGCCCTGAATAGCACATACAAAGGGCGCCATGGGCAAAAACTTCAAGCTTTACATCGGTTTCATTTTTGATTTTCTTTATTTCTTCCAAAGAGAGCTCGCGGGACAAGACAACCTGCTCCGCCCCCATCTTAGAAAGGGCTTTTACCCCTGACAGATTATGGGCTGTCATTTGGGTACTTGCGTGGATAGGTAAATTAGGAAAGTTTTCTTTAATAAGAGAAAATATCCCTAGATCCTGAACAATAACTGCGTCAACGCCGATTTCACAGAGCATTTTAATATAGTCCATTGCTCCTTTAATTTCTCTGTCGGAAATCAATGTATTAACCGTAACATAGACCTTTACGCCCCTTAAATGGCAATAATCAACAGCTTCTTTTAGCTCCTCATCGGAAAAGTTATCGGCATAGCTTCTGGCGCCGAAAAGTTTTCCCGCAAGATAAACCGCATCCGCCCCTGCATAAACTGCCGCTTTCAGGCAGTCCATATTCCCTGCCGGCGCAAGTAATTCCATTTTATTCATCGTCTTCCAAATCTTCTCTCGAGCTCATTTATTCTTCTTTTGAGCTGTTCGTTTTCATTAATGACTTCTCTTACCTTATCGTTCCTTTTAAGAAAATCGTCAGCAATATTTATAGCAGTCAAAACAGCCTTACTATAATTTGTCAGATAGCTATTGGCTTCTCCGATTTCCTTCATTTTGGTATCAACCAATTCCGCAACTTTTTTGATATAAGCCGCATCGTCATCCGAAGTTAAGGAATATGAAATCCCGCCAATTGTAACTTTAACTCTGTTCTTTTCCACTATCATTTGCCTCCTTTCAATTTCTCCATGGCCATTAAAAAGCCAACTATGGTTTTTCCGTCATTTATCTCATTATTCATTATCATTTCACGGACCTTTGATATAGGGAAAAATTCAATGTCCAAAAATTCGTCTTCGTCAGGGTTTGCTTCCCCAAATTTTAGTCCTTTTGCTAAATAGAGATGGTCAATTTCATCCGTAAACCCCGGGGATGGATAGAAAGCGCAAAGATATTCAAAATGCTTTGCGGTTGCTCCGGTTTCCTCTAAGAGTTCCCGTCTCCCACACACTTCCCTGTCTTCGCCTTTATCTCTTTTCCCGGCAGGAATTTCATATATGGCTTTATCATAGGGTTTTCTGTACTGCTTGACCAGAATAACCTTATCGTCATCCGTTATGGCAACAATTCCAACTCCGCCCGGATGTCTCACAATTTCCCTCTCAGCTATATCTCCATTTGGGAGGGAAACCGTATCAACCGACACATCGATAATTTTCCCTTTAAAGATTTCTTTTGTGGATATTGTCTTTTCTTCAAGGACCATATCTATTTCTCCTTTAAATATTCGTCAATAGCCTTGGCAGCACTCTTTCCAGCCCCCATAGCAAGAATAACTGTTGCGGCGCCCGTTACGGCATCTCCGCCTGCAAAGACACCCTCTTTGCTTGTGGCTCCGCTTTCGTCTTTTGCGATTATACAGCCACGCTTATTAACTTCTATATCGGGAGTTGTATTTTTTATAAGCGGGTTTGGGCTTTGGCCGATTGCCATAACAACAGAATCAACATCTAAAACAAACTCGCTGTCCTTAATCGGAACAGGTTTTGCTCTTCCCGATGCATCTGCTTCTCCAAGCTCCATTTTTATACATTCAATGCCCGTAACCCAGCCGTCATTTCCTAAAATTCTGGTCGGGTTTGTAAGGAGCATAAACTCAATGCCCTCTTCTTTTGCGTGGTGAACTTCTTCCCGTCTTGCAGGAAGTCGGATCGTAGCCATGTCGTTCTGTGGGCCAAGGAGTTGGTGC
>JAZSPE010000184.1:0-7412 GCA_045537265.1 Clostridia bacterium
CGGGATAGTTCCCTCGTGGTACTGTTCTGTTCTAGCGATTTCAGCTCCGCCTACACGGCCTGAAACTGCAGCCTTAATACCCTTAGCACCCATTTTCATTGTTCTTGTCATACACTGTTTCATAGCTTTTCTGAAGGAAATTCTTCTTTCGAGCTGTGATGCAATGTTTTCTGCAACGAGCTGTGCGCTCAAATCGGCATTCTTTATTTCGATTACATTCAAAATAACAGTCTTGCCTGTGAGGTTTTCAACCTCTTTCTTTAATTTTTCTATTTCTGTGCCGCCTTTACCAATAATGATACCTGGCTTAGCCGCATGAATAGACAAGCGGATTTTGTTTGCAAATTTTTCAATTTCAATCTTTTCAACGCCTGCCTGGAAAAGCTTTTTCTTAAGATAAACTCTAAGGTTATAATCTTCTACGAGATTATCGCCGTAATTTTTCTTATCAGCATACCAGCGTGAATCCCAGTCTTTAATAACGCCTACACGAATACCGTGTGGATTAACTTTCTGACCCATGCTATTTTACCTCCTTCTTGGTATTATTCTTTCTCTGCAACTTTCAATGTGATGTGGCTTGTTTTCTTATTGATTCTGAAAGCACGACCCTGCGCTCTGGCCTGAACTCTTTTAAGAGTTGGACCCTGGTCTGCGAAAACCTCAGAAACATAAAGGTTTTCCACATTCATATTGTGGTTGTTCTCCGCATTTGCGATAGCGGATTTGAGTAATTTCTCTACAACCGGACTTGCTGCCTTTGGTGTATTCTGTAAAATACCGAGAGCAACGCCAACCGGCTTATTTCTGATTAAATCTATAACTATGCGTACTTTTCTTGGTGCAATACGCACATGAGTAACTTTAGCTACTGCTTCCATTTGCTTTAAGCTCCTTTCTGATAGAGTTATCAAAACCTCAATTATTTAGAAGTTTTAGCACCTGCATGACCCTTAAAGGTTCTGGTTGGAGCAAATTCTCCAAGCTTATGACCTACCATATCTTCTGTTACATATACCGGAACATGTTTTCTTCCGTCATATACCGCAATAGTATGTCCTACCATTTCAGGGAAAATCGTAGATGCTCTTGACCATGTCTTAACTACGGCCTTTTCGCTTTTTTCGTTCATTGCAACAATCTTGCGCATTAAACTTTCTTCAACGAAAGGTCCTTTTTTAATACTGCGACCCATTAGGTGACCTCCTTAATTAATTTTCTGAAAAACCATCGTTTTTCAATTACTTCGCATTTCGTCTCTTAACAATAAACTTGTTAGACTTATTCTTCTTATCTCTTGTCTTGTAGCCGAGAGCTGGTTTACCCCAAGGAGTAACCGGGCTTGGTCTACCGATTGGTGACTTACCTTCACCACCACCGTGTGGATGGTCGTTCGGGTTCATTACAACACCGCGGACTGTTGGTCTGAAGCCCATATGACGCTTTCTACCAGCTTTACCGATGTTGATGTTTTCGTGTTCACCGTTTCCTACCATACCGATTGTAGCACGGCAGTTAAGTCTTATAAGACGAACTTCTCCGGAAGGAAGTCTTACCTGTCCGTATCCGTTTTCCTTAGCCATAAGCTGTGCAAAGTTACCTGCAGAACGAACTAACTGTCCGCCTTTTCCCGGATTTAATTCTACATTGTAGATTAAAGTACCAACAGGAATGTCTTCAAGCATCATTGCGTTACCGGGCTTAATGTCTGCACCCTTACCGGATACAACTGTGTTGCCCTTTTTAAGACCTTCAGGAGCAATGATGTATGTCTTTGTACCGTCTTCGTACTGTAAAAGAGCGATATTTGCGCTACGGTTCGGATCATATTCGATTGAAAGAACTGTAGCTGGCATACCATCCTTGTTTCTCTTAAAGTCAATAATTCTATACTTTCTTTTAGCACCGCCGCCACGATGTCTTACTGTAATTCTACCGTAAGAGTTACGACCTGCTTTACTGTGAAGAGGGCTGAGAAGAGATTTCTCAGGAGCCACTTTATCGATTTCTTCAAAAGTAGAAACAGTCATCTGACGAAGCGAAGGTGTTGTAGGATTATATTTCTTTATTCCCATGATTACATCTCCTTATCTTCAATTTTAACGCGCTTTGCGTTAAACTGTCCATTGTTGATTAGTTTTCAAAAATTTCGATTGTCTTGCTGTCAGCTGTAAGCTTAACAACTGCCTTCTTCCAAGACGCTCTTTTACCGATATGAACGCCCATTCTCTTGGTCTTTCCATCGTAGTTGATAGTTGTAACCTTTTCAACCTTAACTTTGAAAATTTCTTCAACAGCCTTCTTAATCTGGATTTTGTTTGCAGATGGAAGAACCTCAAAGGTGTATTTCTTGTCCGCAACCTGTTCCATGCTCTGTTCTGTTATAATTGGTCTTTTAATAATATCGTGAGCTGTTAAATTCATTATGCGTACACCTCCTCGAGTTTATCTACTGCATCCTTTAAGATAATGCATTTTGTGTGATTTAAAACTTCGTATGTGTTAATTGCACCAACGAAAGTTGTATCAACACCCTTAATGTTTCTTGCTGACATAACAACATTCTTGTCGTTTTCAGGAAGAACGAAGAGAGCTTTTTCGCTAACTCCTAAATTCTTTAAAACATCAGCTATCTGCTTTGTTTTGATTCCTTCAAAGCTCATAGCATCAAGAACGATTAAATCCTTGTCCTTAACTTTTGAAGATAATGCAGAAACTAATGCAAGTCTTCTTACCTTCTTGTTTACAGCATAGCCGTAATCTCTTGGCTTAGGACCGAGAGCGATTCCGCCGCCAACCCACTGAGCAGCACGGATACTACCCTGTCTTGCACGGCCTGTGCCCTTCTGTCTCCAAGGCTTAATGCCGCCGCCACGAACTTCGCTGCGTGTCTTTGTGCTCTGTGTGCCCTGTCTCTGATTTGCAAGGTAGTTAACAACTACTTCGTGCATAACATCGCTTCTAACAGCTGCGCCGAACACTTTATTGCTTAATTTTACATCTCCGACTTTCTCGCCGGCTATATTATACATAGCTACTGTAGGCATATCTTAAATCCTCCTTTCTGTGGTTTAGGCTTTTGCCTTAACTGCGTTCTTTATAATGAGCAAACCACCCTTAGGGCCAGGAACGCTTCCCTTAACTAAAAGCAAGTTACGCTCTGTATCAACTTTAACTAAGTCTAAGTTCTGAATTGTAACAGTTTCAACACCATAGTGTCCAGGGAGTTTCTTACCCTTGAATACTCTTGATGGTGAAGAACAAGCGCCGAGAGAACCAGGGCCTCTGTGATAATGGCTACCGTGAGTCATAGGGCCTCTGTGAGTTCCCCATCTCTTAATTGTTCCGGCATAACCATGACCTTTACTTGTACCTGTAACATCGATCATTTCTCCGCTTTCGAATGCGTCAACCTTGATTTCGTCGCCAACATTCATATCAGCTGCGCCGTCAAGCTTGAATTCTTTAACATAACGCTTAACGCTAACGCCTGCCTTAGCAAAATGACCTTTTTCCGGCTTATTAGCCTTCTTTTCTTTCTTGTCCACGAAGCCAACCTGAACTGCACTGTAACCGTCAATTTCAACTGTCTTCTTCTGAACAACGCTGCACGGACCTGCTTCAATAACTGTAACAGGAACGAGTGTGCCGTCTTCTGCAAAAATCTGTGTCATACCAAGCTTTTTGCCCAAGATTGCTTTTTTCATAATTTTTTCCTCCTAATTTTCATGCGCATCGGTTTAAACTAAACATACGCACGGGTTATTGGTTGACATTATGCCAACATGACCAAAATTTTACCGTTTCTTCCAAGATTAGATCTTGAGCTCGATATCAACACCAGCCGGCAAATCAAGGTGTTTGAGCGCATCGATTGTCTTAGCTGTTGGAGCGAGGACATCGATAAGTCTCTTGTGAGTTCTCAGTTCAAACTGCTCACGGCTGTCCTTATACTTATGAACTGCTCTTAAGATTGTAACAACTTCCTTCTTTGTCGGAAGCGGAATAGGACCTGATACCTTAGCTCCTGTTCTTTTAGCAGTTTCCACAATTTTCTCGGCGCTCTGGTCAACGAGATTGTGGTCGTAAGCTTTAAGTCTGATTCTGATTTTTTCTGCTGCCATTTTAGACCCTCCTTAAAAATTTCCGAGCAACTCTTCGTTTTTGCTCGCTTTTTTAATCCGCTGTGTCGGGCGTTTCTCACAGCTATATAATAAAACCCGAACCTTTTAAGCCCTTGGGCTGACGGTTTCGGGGCAACAGACATAATTACCTCAGGAGCGACAGCATACCACTCCCGTCGGAAATTTTGTTCTGTATTTAGTTAGAAAGTGACCTTTCCGCCCGCTTTTGAAAACCGGACAATCTCCTCCGAAATTTCCAAACTCCTTGATAAATCAAGGGTTTGCCACCTCCGGAATCATCGTATGTCTTTGTCACGCCTAATTATTATACTACACACCCCCGAAAAAATCAAGGTTTTTTTGAAATTTTTTCTTCTATTTATATTAAAAGGCACTTTTCAGGGCAAAAAAATGGGCAAAACCCTGAGATTTTGCCCGTTTTTTGTTTATTTTTACTAATCAATACCATTTTCCGCTTGAAAAGTTTGTTAAATTTTAACCCTCTTTCCGCAGACGGAGCTGAACTTACAATACCTGCAAGCGGAATAATCTTTGGCGTTATAGGGATTTATCTCAATCCGTCCGCTGACAATCTTCTCCGCAGTTTCTTTTGCCTTTTCCTCGGCGTTTTTAATTCGGCTTTCCATTTCCTCTCGAGTAAGAGCGCTTGACTTGCCGTGAGGTATATACCCCTTGCCCTCTGCTTCTCTTTGGTCCATACTTAGAGGCAAATCATTTTCCTTTAAGATTATGCCTTTAATCTCTATGCTCTTTTGCCGTTCTTTTTGGAGAGCCTCATCGTCAGGCTCGTTTTTAAATTCAAGAAGCGGTTCTCCCATATGGATATACATCATTCCCGACGGGGTCGCCCCAAGGTTATCCCTTGCAACGCTTGCATATACAAGAGGCTGAATCTGCACCCCGACTTTTTCAAGGTTTTCGTTGGTGTCCTTAACGGAGGATTTATAGTCCACTATATTTATATACTTTTCTCCGTCAATTTCCGCCATATCTATTCTGTCAATAAAACCTCTTATGGACGCCTCGCAATCTCCTGCCATAAAACGCATACCCTCAAAAGGACCGTCCTTGCCGATTTCAACTTCAAAGCCATAGGGTCTGAAACAGCTGTTGGCATAGAACTTAACAATCTCCCAAGCGGTGGCTGTTGCAACTCCAACCATACGGAAAGCAACATAGCGATAATATGGAGAGGTCTCATATAAAAGCTCGTCGCTTTTTTCGGTTATCCTTTTTGCGATCTCGGAAATGTCTCTCTTTAATTCCTCATAGGTTATCTTGGAATAATCCGCATCCGCCTCTTTAAGACCTCTTAAATAAACTTCAAGAGTTTCGTGCAGGATTGAGCCTGTGTCATTTGCCTCAAAGCCTTTTTTAAGACGCTCTTTGGCAAAGAGGCCGTAATTCATAAAATATGCAAAGGCGCAGGAGTTGTATTTCTCCAATTTTGAAACGCTTAGCATAAGCTTTTGGCCATAGAGTTTTTTCGCCGTCTCCGCTGAAAGCTTTTCCTCAGGGGAATATGCTTTAAGGGAAGCAACATATTCTTTAAGCTCTTCTTTTAGGTCTTCGTCTTTTGCAAAGTAGTCATAAATCATCTTGTCCTGAGAGGAGAGCTTGTCCGTCTCTCCCTTAACTCTTACCAATGCACAAAGGAGGGTTTTGAAAATCTCTCTTGGAGAGTCAGGAAGTGCATCCATTTCCTCAATCCTTTTAAGATTAGGAAAAAGGGCTAAGACTCTGTCCACAATTTCAGAGCGGATTTTCGCTTTACCCTCTTTGTCCCCCAGCGGCACCGATAAGAACAGCATTTCCTGTGGGGACGCCAGAACATTATAGATAAGGTTTTGCTCCTCCCGTCTTTTAAAGTCCGCCGTCGGAGCAAGCTCTATTCCATATTCCGAAAGAACATCTCTTTCTATATCAGAGAGCATTCCCTCTTCAATATAGCCTTTTGGAAATACTCCGTCATTAAGACCTAAAACAAATACAACTTTCGCATCCGACTTCCTGAAAGTATCAATTTCTGCAAAGGTAACCTGGTCAGAAAGTGGCGGAGCGATATTTATTTTTATTTCATTAAAGGCTTCCCTTATTATTTCATAGAACTTCTCATAGGTTATAAATTCATCCCCCATGCATTGTTCCATCTGGGAAATAACCGAAGAAAAGTCGTTCCACGCCCTTGTATATTCAAGAGCTCTGTCGCTTTTGCCTTTTTGGTTAAAATCATCAACTCGCTTTGACATAAGCTCGCCTAAGCCTTCTGCTTTAATATAGGAAAGAAGCCCTCTGCAAATATCCCCTACTGTCTTTCTTCCTTTTATGCTTTCGGAAAGGTCAAGTATTCTGTTAACGCTGAGACGCTTTACTTTGTTTACAGTTTCAAGGTTTATTCTCTCATCGTCAGGGGAGAAGGTCCAGTCTTCTTTACTGTTCCAATATTTATGCGTTACATTCGACGCCAGAACATAGTTTTCGAAAATGTCGGCTTCTTCTCTTGTGTAACCGCCATTTGAGAAACTTACAACGGGCATTATTCTTTCATAGGAAAAGCCATATGCCAGAATTTCCGCCACAGCCAGAACTTTTCTTATGAAAGCGTTTTTGGAAAGACTCTTTTGCTGATTTATGTAGCAGCTTATTCCCATTTCGGAAAAGATCGCCGAAACGGAGGCCTTATAGCTTTCCGTGTTTCTGGCAAGGATTAAAAAGTCACGATGCTTATAGCCTTTCTCTCGGCAAAGAGAGGAAATAAGCTCGGCGCACTTTTTCGCTTCGTCATAGCTGTCCTTGGCGGTTATTAACGAAATGTTTTGAGTTTCTTCCTTATATATATTATCAGGATATTTAAAATAATTCTCTTTAAGGTGGTCAAGTTCAGGATTTGCCCCCTGCTTATTACTAATAAGAAGGCTTTCCCCGATTTCGATGCCCGCCATCTTTGCCTCTGTCTTTATTTTGTTATATGTATAAACAGATGAAGCAAATATTCCGTCTGTATCGGAAAGAGTATCTGTGCAAAGAGACACAGTCATATCCGCCTTCTTCATAAGTTCGGTTATGGCGAGATGTTCAACGGGAGTAAAACTTTTAAATCCCGAAACAAAAACCTCACCGTCAAAAAGACCGCTCTTTAAAATTCCCGGGATTGCAGATATAAGATTTTCCTCTGCGTCAGAATATTTACCCTTTATGAGATTATCATACTCCTCATAAATAAGGGCTATATCTGAGAGTTTTTTTGAAAACTCCGTATCCTTATCT
>JAZSPE010000102.1:0-3203 GCA_045537265.1 Clostridia bacterium
TAACCCTTTAAACAGTAAATAATTAAAAATAAAAGCGGATGCAAATGCATCCGCTTTTTGTTTATGTGTAAAGTTTATAAAGCTTGGCGTATTCGCCATTTTTTGCTATGAGGCTTTCGTGAGTCCCCTCTTCTAAAATTCCGTCCTTACCCATAACAATAATTCTGTCAGCATTTTTTATGGTTGTAAGCCTGTGAGCTATTGTAATGGTTGTTCGTCCTTGGGAAAGCTTTTCCAAGGATTTTTGAACAAGATATTCGCTCTCGTTGTCAAGGGAGGAAGTAGCCTCATCAAGAATTAATATTGGAGAATCCTTTAAGAATAGTCTTGCGATTGAAATTCTCTGTTTTTGCCCTCCTGAAAGCTTGACGCCCCTCTCTCCAACATAGGTGTCATATCCGTCTGGAAGAGAAAGGATAAATTCGTGTGCCCCTGCAAGCTTTGCAGCGTTTATTATCTCTTCGTCGGTTGCATCTGTTTTGCCATAGGCGATATTTTCTTTAACAGAGCCACTAAAAAGATAAACATCCTGCTGGACCATACCGATATTTCTTCTAAGGGATTCAAGGGTTAAATCCTGAATATTATTTCCGTCGAGTAAAATTTCCCCTGAATTAAGCTCATAAAATCTTGGGATAAGATTGCAAAGAGTGGTTTTTCCGCCACCGGAAGGGCCAACAATTGCAACATTTTCGCCCTCCTTTATTTCAAAGGAGAGGTGGCTTAAAACCTCATCATTTCCCTCTATGTAGGAAAATGTTACATCATTAAATGTGATTTGACCGCCAAGCCTTTCGATTTCAACGGCATCAGGAGCGTTTGCGATTGTGACAGGCTCGTTCATAATTTCAGTGAAGCGTTCAATGCCCGTAAGTCCTCGCTGGAACTGCTCGGTAAATTCCACAAGTCTGCGGATTGAGGTTATAAGAGTCTGAATATATAAAAGATATGCAACAAAGTCGCCGGGAGAAATGTGCCCTGCCTTTAAGAAAAGAGCACCAATAACGATTCCACCGAGATATAAAACTCCGTCGGAAAAGCGTGTACCTGACTGGAAAAGAGCCATAAATTTATATGAAATTCTTTTACAAGCTAAAAACTTTTCGTTGCCCTTTCCAAATTTCTCTTTTTCAATGTCTTCGTTGGCAAAGCTCTTAACAACACGAATTCCAAGGAGGTTGTCCTCAATATCTGCGTTAAGCTCCCCGATTTGTTCACGCTGTTTTTTGAATGCGTTCTTCATCTTCTTGCGGAAAATGATTGAGGAAGTGAGCATCAAAGGAAGAAGAGCAAAAATGATAAGAGTTAAAGGAATATTGACATTTGCAAGAATTATAAACGAGCCGATAATTTTAATTCCTGAAATAAAAAGCTCTTCGGGACAATGGTGAGAAAATTCCGTGATGTCAAATAAGTCGTGAGTTAAGCGAGACATAATCTGTCCGACTTTTGTGTTGTCGTAATAGGAGAAAGGAAGCTTTTGGAGATGATTGAACAAATCAGTTCGCATATCCTTTTCAATTAACGCCCCCATTATATGCCCTCTGTTTGCCATATAGTAGTTGGCAAGGGTGTCCACAATTCGCAGGAATAAATATAGCCCCCCGATTTTGAAAATAGTAGACAAAACAAGAAGATGAGGCGTGTTGATTGCCGTGTCCGTAATAAAGCTTATGAGCTTAGGGAAAACCAGCTCGCAAACCGTAGTGAGCGACGCGCAAAGTAAGTCCGCAATCATAATTAAAATATAGGGCTTATAGTATTTTGCAAAAGTTATAATAGATTTCATAAGTTTTACCTCGAAATAAACGGCAAGGAAATCCTCGCCGTTATTTTTCCATGTTAAATTTATAAATGTCTTTTTCATCAACAAGACAAGAAATCTCAGTTTCAGAGGTGGTAATCATCTTAACTTCCACCCCTTGATGGAGAAGCATAGCGAAAATGCTTGATGCAGTCCCGCTTTCGTCCTTCATTTTCTCGCTTTTAAAGGTTATCTTTGAGTTATAACCATTTATATCTGCAAAAAGAAGGGGAAAGGATTTCTTAATCTCTTTTATGGCAAGCATTGATTTGTTAAGGTCGTTTTGAGAAAGACTGAAAGAAAGATTAAAGTCTTCTCTTAAAGAAGGAACTCGGCTTATCATATCAATGTTTATGCCGAGTTCTGCAAATTTTTTCAGAATAAAAACAAGGTTTTCGGGAGTATTTGGGATGCTGTATAGCGTAACCATAGCAACATCATTTGTGATACTGATGTCCATAGGAAAACCCCCTGAAAATAGGATTTATTTAATAAGACTTTTCATATTGTAGAATCCTGCAGGTTTATCCTTTAAAAACTCCGCCGCGGAAACTGCGCCAACGGCGAAAACCTCTTTGGAGGTTGCACTGTGCTTGATTTCAATAACCTCGTCGTTTCCTGCGAAAATAACGCTGTGTTCTCCAACGATTGTTCCGCCACGAACGGCGTGAATACCGATTTCCCGTTTATCGCGCTTTTTCCTTACGCTGTGTCTGTCATAAGTATATTCAGGAGCATAAGAAATAGCTTCGGAAATAGTATCGGCAATTGCAAGAGCTGTGCCACTTGGGGCATCAAGCTTCTGATTGTGGTGCTTTTCAATGATTTCTATATCAAAATTTTCCTCTAAAACCTTCGCCGCCTTAGTAACAAGGTCCATAAGAAGATTAACACCAAGAGACATATTGGCAGAGAAGAAGATAGGAATGTATTTTGCTTCATATTCAATTCTTGAAAGTTGGTCAGCAGAGAGCCCGGTTGTGCAAATTACAGCAGGGATGTTGTTCATTTTGGCAAAGTCTAAAATGCCGTCAGTTAAATACGGATGAGAAAAGTCAATTATAACATCAACTTTTTCGGAAATCTTTGACAAATCATCGTAAACGGGAAAACCATTTGAAGAAGTGTCTAAAACATCATATCCTGCAACAATAGTTGCGCTTTCGTTTTGCTCGGCAACCCTTGTAACCGCATGGCCCATTCTGCCGTTTGCACCGCAAAGTAAAATCTTTGTCATAAGTTTTAAACTCCTAACTTAGAATTTGAAACCGTAGTCCTTCATAACTTCTTTTAAAGTTTCAACATTTTTGTCTTCCATAGAGCAAAGTGGCATACGGCATTCGCCCACATTAAAGCCTAAAATGTTCATTGCTGTCTTAACAGGGATTGGGTTAACCTC
>JAZSPE010000170.1:0-1640 GCA_045537265.1 Clostridia bacterium
GGATAATTGCAGGGGTGTTATCCTCTGTGTTGCCTCGTCTTATAGGGTCCGCTACTACGGATTTCCTTAGATAGCCTTCCTTATAGCCTTGACGGACACCCTCGTTTACGGCGTCACAAAGGTTTCCTCCCGTAAAACAAACCTCCTGACCTATTTGGAGAAATATTACCGCCATCCCTGTATCCTGACAGATTGGGGCATTCTTTTCTTTTGCGATTTCGGCATTCTTTAAAATATCTCCCAAAACACTTTTGGCGATGGGATTTTCCTCGTTTTTAAAGCCACTTTCTATCGCCTTTTTAATGTCTTCATTAAGATAGCAGTTCGCCTTAATGCACATTTCTTTTACTGCGTTTGTTATTTTATCTACGGGAATTTCTCTCAAGCTTTTCATCTCCGCTTCTTATATCTCGCTCTTCTCGATAAGCTCCTTGTTTATGCTTATGTCGCTTTCTTTGATAAGCATATTTATAACTTCGGTATAACCCTTAACTCTCTTTATAACCATAAAAGAAAAGTCGGTTTCAACAATATCGCTTATCTCATCGATTTTAACAGATAGAGCAGCCTTCTCCATTTCCTTATAGGACTTAGCAACTGAATCTTTATAAATTGTTGCAATCATCGGGGATTCCATATCATCCTGATTTGCAACATACGCTCTTGCAACTTCTTTCCATACCGTATCAAAATCGTCTCCCTTTAAGAGGCGCTCCCTGATTTCCTCCGCCTTTGCATAAGCGTTAGCCCTGTGGACTTTTCCCTCGCCGATAGGGATTTCAATAACTCTTACGGTTGCGCTTTTATCTGACGCAAAAAGAGTTAAATCGGTATCAGCAAAATATTTATCAATATTTGTGCTGACCTCTTCTCTTACCTTATCCTTTAAAATAAGAATGTCTCTTACCTTATAGTAAGTTTCCTCGTCCTTTATGCCAAGGCTCTCGTATGCGTTTTCCCCGAAAAGGCCAAGGCGGACATCAATATCAACTGTTTTCTTGCGGTCTTCGTCAGTTAAATCAATTCCCCATTCAGGCGCTTTTTCGCAAACAGCCATATCGGAAATGAGCTTAACTGTGGCGTCATATTTAGCCTTTTCCAAAGCAGTCTGAGAGTTTATTGTCTCTTTGTTCCAGTCAACATCTTCAAGGAGAAGATTGTTGTTTTCGGCATATTCCTGAGCCTCGCGCATAAAATAGTAGTCCCAGACCTCTTTTTCTATTTCTGTATCGTTTATTCTGACTGCAATGCCTTCCTCAGTTATTTTAGGAGTGTCTTTTATAAGCTGAGCATAGTTTAAGGCTCTGAAATTATTAGGCTTTCCTAAAAAACCGAATATAAGATAAAAAATAAAAGCAACCAAAATTAAAGCGATAACACCACCTTGAATTCGCTTTTTCTTTTTAAGTTGCTTTTCACTATTTTCAGTATTGAGAATGTCGTTATTTTTCATAACACTATCCCTCCAATCCCCTTACTATAATTTTACACTATTTTAAAGGGATATGCAATAGGAATTTGAAAAATAGCTTAAAATCCGCCTTAGCGACAAAATCTCAAAAGGATATTGACAAAACAAATATTTACTGATATAATATGAAAAGTGTTTTAATATAGGGGTATAGTTCAGCTGGTAGAGC
>JAZSPE010000075.1:0-1951 GCA_045537265.1 Clostridia bacterium
TCCTCATCAGGCAATAACAGCTTCGGGTATGCTTGCTCAAAGAGGCGTTATCGCTGTTGACCCAACCTTTATTCCTCTCGGAACAAGGGTTTATGTTGAAGGCTATGGCTATGCCATCGCAGCAGACACAGGCGGAGCCATTAAAGGAAACATTATTGACCTCTTTATGGATTCAACCGCAGAAGCGCTCCAGTGGGGCAGACGAAATGTTAAGGTTTACATTTTAAACTAGTTTTGTAACCAAAATTTAATATTAGGGCTACCCTTTTGTAAGGGTAGCCCTATTGATTTTTGGAAAAAGATGATGTATAATAGTTTCAGTATCCTATATAGGTGGTAAGAGAAATGACAGAAAGAAATGAAACCAACAAAAAGAATAAAAAGCGGTTAAGAACCATATTTAAAATCTGGGTTTTCCTTCTTATAGTTTCAATGGGCCTTGGTATTTTCACGGGAATAAGGGTTATGACTATGGATATCGGCGAGAGAATTGCCATTTCCTTAGACGACCATGAGCCGGGCGGAGTGGTTAATATTCTCCTTATGGGAACAGATGACGGCGGAGACCGATGCGATACCATTATGCTTGTTAACTTAAACGGCGAAACGGGAAAGCTTAATGTTTTGTCTATCCCCCGTGACACTGCTATTGCATCAAGAAATTCAAAGGGCAATATTATCTATAACGCAGACGGAGTTCCCAACTACAACAAGATAAATGCTTATATGGCAATCGGCAAGCAGGAAGTGAATAAGGGAAACATCAAAGTTCCGGAAGAACTTCTTATAAGAAAAGTCAAGGAAATAACAGGTCTTCCGATTCACTATTTTGCAACGGTTGACTTTAAGGGCTTTATAAATATCATTGACGCCCTGGGCGGAGTGGATTTTGATGTTCCTGAAAATATGAATTATGACGACCCTGTTCAGAATTTACATATTCATTTAAAGAAGGGAATGCAGCATCTTAACGGAAAAGAGGCTCATGACCTTGTTCGTTTCAGAAATTATAATAACGGACAAGCTGACCTTGCAAGAGTTGACACCCAGCAGAAGTTTATCAAAGAGCTTATAAGACAAAAGCTTACGGTTTCAAACCTTAATAAGATTGACGAAATCTATGAAGTTGTAAACGAAAATGTAAGAACAAATTACAGCTTTGAGGTTTTGATGCAAAGCTTTGGAACAATTAAGAATTTGTCTCCCGAAAAGGTTACAATGTATGTTCTTCCGAACACTCCGAAATGGATAAACGGAGCTTCCTATGTTGTATATAATACAAGGGACAACATGGAAAAGCTTGATGAGATTTTGGATAATTTCCGCTCAGAAAAAGATAAAGAAAAATAATAATAACCCCTGAGGTTTTCCTCAGGGGTTATTTTAATATGTTTTGGTATTTTTGATTAGCTTAAAAGTCGCTTCTTCTCCCTCGGTTGAAAGAGTGTAAAGCCATTTTTCCAAAAGGTCGGAGGTCTCAGGGTGAATAAGAGTTCTTTTAGGCTTTCCCATCATAAAATATTCGTATGGGTGCTGGTCGGTGTAATTTTCCCCCTGATAAATCTTGCTTGCGGCAACACGGTCGCAAAACATCTCCTTAACATAGTTTATGGGCATTTTAACCCCCGTTACCTGACGGATTTTGGGGTTATAATCGTTCCAGTATTCAAAATGATGCTTGTTGCGCCCTTTATGGTGCATCCAGGCAACAGAATATCCCTTTTCCTCCCGCTCTTTTTCGTTAGGACTTTTAACACCGTCATTATAGTTTTTAACCCCCCTGAAAAATTCTGTGGGAGAATATTTTGATAAATCGTGAAAAAGCCCCTGCCAGAGGATTCCCGCTTTGGCACAATGGGCAATAACCTTGTGCCTGTGTCTGTTTATTGTTGATAAATGCCCGAAGAAATTCAAATCAAATCACCTTTTTTATTATTATATTTATAGTGTA
>JAZSPE010000173.1:0-2486 GCA_045537265.1 Clostridia bacterium
AGTAAGCCTTACTCCCATTGAAATCTATAAACTGTTTTATTGTTCCTATGGGTTTCGCCCTTTTGATTGTAATATTGCCTATAATCTTCTCATATTCGGGAACGGCGGCGTATAGTTGCTTATCCTTCGGCGTTCCGTTAAATAGTTTCACACGAATACCCCGCCGTATTGCTACTTGAATAAGACGGCTCTTGACTTCAAAATAAAGGTATCTAATGCCTTTATAGTCCTGCGTCCCCATTATCTTATCCGCATTTCTTAACTTGCCTATGGGATAAAGGCGTTTTGTGTCCGCATCCCGGAAAGTTGGTTCTTCAATAAGTCTCTTATAATCCATATGGCTGTATATGGCTTCAAAGTCTATTTCCTGCGGGGGTATTTCCTCCAACTCTCCCGCATTATCCAACCGCATAATAAAGGCATCCAATGCCGCCCGCCCTTCTTCGTCAATATAGCCCTTCAAAATATCAAGGCAGGAACGGGGAATATATTCTTTACAGATAATACTATCTTCTATTCCTTCGTCAATAATAACCATATGGGCGTTATAATCCCGCAAGTGGGTAAGACAAGCGTGAGTAATGAGGAAAAGCCCCATTTCCCTACAATCTCCAATCTTTTGTAATTCTCTTTTTCTCTCTAACATTTCGGGAGTTGTCTTAATACCCTTTGGAAAGCCCGCATCAAGTAAAAGCAATTCTTCCTCCGTGTATTCTATCTTTGCGGGAGCGTGTATAAATTGCCTGTCAAAGCCATTCTTAATAAGTCTTTCTATAAACTCTTTAATGAGGGCATATGTTGGAACACTATAAATTATCTTTTGCCTGGTGAAGTCCTGGCGGCACAAATACCTTATAATCTGTTCTGTTTTGCCCGCCTCCGTTTGGCAATTAACATAATGAATACCGTCTTTTTCCAATATCTCCGCAATGGAAGCCATAGTTTCGTCTAATTCTTCAACTGTTGTCCGTTCTTCTTCGTCTGCCCCTTCTTCTTCTTCCATTTGCTCTTTGAGAAGATAAGCCCCACTGTTGAAATATTCGCTTATAGTGTAATCTTTGCCCGCAAAGGAAACAATTTTGTTCCCAATGTCTGCCCTTGTTTTGTCGCTCATAAAATAAGCAATTTCTTCCCTGGAACACTTGCTCCCCGCATACAATTCCGCATTATAATAACGCATAATCCTTTCTATGGGGGATTTTTTCAACCGTTCCGCATACTTCAAGCATTTTAATTCCGTGAATAATAAAAGCCGCTGGGCGTAATGAAGATAAACGCCCCCCGCCCATTTGTCCCATAAATCACATACGCCCTTTAAGTAATAAGGGAAATCAAAGCCCGCACTTTCCATCACAAAATCTGCTTGTGTTTTGCCCTGGGCGTATTCTTCCTTTACTGCGGCAATGCTGCCTCTTTTCTTTTCTGCCGCCGTCCTGGGGTATTTGTCAAATATAGAAAGGCTTTGCGGTTCATCACTAATAAGCCCGCCCCCGTTGCTTGTGCCAAACCATAGGCGGGATATATCCTTTGTTTGCTTGTCTGCGTTGCTAAATAAATCGTCTTGTAAAACGGCTTTGTAAAGGGCTTCATATTCGCTTATTGTAAGAATGTTGTCAAAACACCAAACAAGGCGAAAATTGTTTTTTTCTTTCTTGCCCTGGCTAAATGAATAATACCAAAAATTCGGCTTTGCCGCTACTATGCCCGCATACTCTATCATTTCTTCGGGGGTATAGTCGCAAGTATCAAAGTCAAGGGCAAACAAATAACTCCCCTCAAAGGCTTCTTTCTTCAAGGTGGAGGCGGTTGCCTTCAATACGCCCGCCCGCCAGCATCTGCCCTGCGTAATATATTGGTATATCTCCCCTATGGTGCTTTGCTTGATAACATAATGCCCTGGGCGTTGGCATACATTGGCTATTGTGTCTCTATCTGGTTTTGCGTCAAAGCGTTTCTTACCTACAACGAACGGGATTGTCTTTGCTTCCATTGGTGCTTAATCCTCCCATTCTTCCTCTGTTTCTTCTCCTTCAAAACAAAGGGTATTCAATTCTATACTAATTTGCCGCAAGCCCTCCAACACTTTCGCCTCTGTGTCTTTGCTGTGCGTTTCTTCCTCAATAAACCTCTTTATTGTCCTGCGACTAATGCCCGCATAATCTGCTATAACCGTTTGCGGGATTTTGAAACGGTTTGTAATTTCCTTCAATGCGTCTCTTACTTCCATTTGTTTTCCCTCCGTGCCTCTATGACACATTCATTTTTCAAGTAAATTTTGCCGCCGCCCCGCCTGGTTGTCCCCTTTCCTGCGGGCTGTCGCATTTGTGAGACAGGGGAAACGGTTTCCGCTACCCCTATATATATTATAGGGCTATCGGTTCTTTTCCTGCCTGTCTCATTTGTGAGACAGAAAAAAATCTCTCTGCCGCCTTGCCGCAATCGGCAGACAGACAAGCCGCACGCCGCCCCTAATCACTTGAAAAAAG
>JAZSPE010000073.1:0-3079 GCA_045537265.1 Clostridia bacterium
TCTTTTTTCTTTTTAAAAAGCATAGCGAGCCTCCGCTTAAACTTCCATAATTTCCTTTTCTTTGTTAGCAACGATTGTGTCGATTTCCTTAACGAACTTGTCAGTAAGCTTCTGGATATCGTTTTCAAGACCTTTTAAATCATCCTCTGTGATTTCTCCGTCTTTCTTCTGCTTTTTAAAGCCTTCGATTGCGTCACGGCGAATACCTCTTACGGTAACTTTCGCCTCTTCGCCACGCTTGGAGATAGACTTTGCAAGGTCCTTTCTTCTCTCTTCTGTAAGAGGCGGGAAGTTAAGGCGGATGCATCTTCCGTCGTTGTTTGGTGTTATACCGATGTCAGACTTTAAGATAGCCTTTTCAACTTCGCCTAAAATAGAGCCGTCCCATGGCTGAATAACAATTGTTCGAGGCTCTGGAACAGAGATTGTTCCAACCTGAGCAATTGGAGTTGCCGCTCCGTAATATTCAACTGTAACCTTATCTAAGATAGCAGGATTAGCGCGTCCTGCACGAATTGCCGCAAAATCATTGTTAAGGGCAACGATAGCTTTATCCATTTTTGTTTCTGCATTTTTCATAGTAATCTTTCCTTTCTGAAATTATTAGTAAACTATGGTGCCGATTTTTTCGCCTTTAAGACCTTTTATAATATTGTCAGGGTCGTTTAAGCCGAACACCAAAATCGGGATATTGTTATCCATACAAAGAGAGGTTGCAGTTGAGTCCATAACCCCAAGACCTTTGTTTAAAACATCTATATAACGGAGCGAATCGAGTTTTTTAGCGTCAGGGTTTATATGCGGATCACTGTCGTAAACCCCGTCAACAGCTTTTGCCAAAAGAATAATTTCTGCGCCTATTTCGGCTGCACGAAGAGCCGCCGCAGTATCAGTTGAGAAGAATGGGTTACCGCTTCCGCAAGCGAAGATAACAACTCTTCCCTTTTCCAAATGACGAACAGCTCGATTGCGGATATAAGGCTCTGCAATCTGACGCATTTCAATTGCAGTCTGAACACGGGCAGGAACTCCCTGTTGCTCAATTGCGTCAAGAAGAGCAAGAGAGTTAATAACCGTTGCAAGCATTCCCATATGGTCAGCTCTTGTTCTGTCCATATTTCCGCCTGAGCGTCCTCTCCAGAAGTTTCCACCGCCAACGACGATTGAAACTTCAACCCCCATATCAACAGCTTCTTTGATTTTTTTGGCAATCTCATCAATTGTCGGGGTGTCAAGACCGAATCCCTTTCCCCCTGACATAGCTTCGCCACTGATTTTAAGCATTACTCTTTTGTACTTACTTTCCATTTCTCAAAGCTCCTTTTATATGTATTAGTCAATATTGATTACTTCGTCGTCTCTGTTTGAAGTTTCCTCGGAGGTCTCTTCCTCAGAAGTTTCTTCCTCGGCTTTCTGTGTTGGAGGGGCGTCGTCCCCTTCTGTCTCGCGATAATAAGGAACAACCTCAACTGAGTTTCCGTCGTCGCTTACATTGATATATTCGTCAATCTTCTCAACGCTTTCAACAACGGATTTTTCGTTTTTGTCAAACTTAGGAATATATTTCCATCCGAAAATTACGGCAAGGGTTGAAAAAACAAAAACCAGAACGCAGGAGATTGCAATTCCCATAATCGAAAAAGCGATTGCAGTAGAAGACATCTTCTTTCTTGCCTTTTTCGGTCTTCTTTGAGGAGTGCGGGAAGAGGGCATCGGCGAATCAACAGGAGTCGCAACGATTTTTCTCGGCATGGGAATTTCAACTTCATATTCCTTTTGAATAGGTTTCTTTTTTGGCTTGTTTATATAAATCTCAGAGAATATCTCGTCTTTATCAAAATCGTAAAAATTACCGCTCATGAATATTCGTCCTTTCTTTTATTTTACGAGGAATCCTAAAAAGCCAAGGCTTTCGGCGCCAATTTTGCAAAGGAGCATCATAATAAGCCCCGAGGTCATAATCCCAAGAAGTATGGCAGGGAGAGCGCGTTTAAGGCGCATATCAAAAAGCCCCGCAATCATTGAGCCCGTCCAAGCGCCTGTTGTGGGAAGTGGAATCGCCACAAAAAGATAAAGAGCGATAGGACCAAGGCTTGACATTTTTCCTGCCTTTTTGTGTGTCCTGTCTTCAAGCCACTGGCATATTCCGCGGAAGATGCGGAACCTTTTAAAGAACTTTAAAAGGGGACGGAACAAAAGAATTATAAATGGTACGGGAAGGAAGTTCCCGACAACCGCAATAGCATACATTATAAAAAGATTAATAAGGTCAAAACCCTGCGTAAAGCAATAAATTATAGACCCTCGGATTTCCGCAATAGGAATCATGGAAATACCAAGATTATATAGAATTTGTTCTAAGGACATAATTTTACTCCTAATACTCCAATATAGCCTAAGTATATCATATATTATGCTTTAATTCAAGATGTTTTTTCTTTTTTGGAGACAAATTTAAGGGACGGACAAAAACCGACTAAATTTGACTTGCATAAAAGGTCAGAGAATGGTAAAATAAAGGTGCACTCTTTTCCCTTTTTGGCATAAAATGCTTAGCAAAAGGGGGAGAGGAAATGTTTGAAACATTTTTGATGACGGTCTTTTGTGTTCTGGCGGTTTACGGAGCCGTGAAATTCATATTTTTAGTTTGCAGTTATTTCATAAATGCCCAGAGCAAGAAAATAAAACGGCACACGGCAATTTTTCTGAAAAACAACGAAGAAGAGGTGGAAAGCGCTATTAGGGCAATGATTCTTGACCAGACAGAGCTTCGGGGAGATATTATTGCCGTATTAAAAGATTCAACAGACGGCACAGAGGAAATTTTAAGGCGCCTTTCAAGAGAGAATGAAGCGATTTTGGTTATGACCGAAGAGGAGTATATAGAGTTTATAAAGGGAATATAGGGAATGGAAAACAGAGAGATAAAGATTTCAGGGACAATTGAAGATGTGATTTATTTTAACCCGTCAAACGGCTATGCGGTTTGCGATGTTTCCTTTGAGGGGACTCTTGTTACAATGACGGGGATTATGCCCGATATTTCCGAGGGCGAGAGAATTGAAGCCATAGGCTCGTA
>JAZSPE010000099.1:0-5312 GCA_045537265.1 Clostridia bacterium
CAGGTGCAGGCGGTTTTGTTTTTTGCTTTTTGCTGCAATTAAAAGTCTGGTGTATTCAGCTTTGGACAGCTCCCGTTCTGCCTTGGCAAATATTTGTTTTTGAATTTTTATTGTTTTTATGCGCATTTCGTACCAATTACAAAATTCAAAAAAACTGTTTAAAGATGAAATCACTGAGTTGACACTGGCAGGAGCATAATTCTGAATAAGATAATTTTTGTAATCAAGCGCTTTCTTCTTGCTTAACTCCTGCTTTGCCAACCATTTTACAAATGCAGTAATATCACGAATATACTTTTCAATTGTTGCTTCGGATTTTTCCTCTGTGCATAGGTATTCTTTGTACTTTTGAATGAGGTTATCAGTAATATTTTTCATTTCTTAGAACCAACTCCTTTAACATTATTTTTAACACCTCCTGAACATTTTATAATTTTTATTAACTTCATTATACAAAAAAACTGTATCAAAAGATACAGTTTTTTTAAATTTTTTTATTTAACCAATAAGCTTTCGCCGGTCATTTCGTCCGGTTTTTCGAGGTCCATCAAATCAAGCATTGTTGGTGCAAGGTCAGCTAAGCGGCCGTTCTTTAATTTTGCACCGTTTTCCTCGCCCACGAGAACAAGGGGAACAACATTGGTCGTGTGTGCAGTGAACACATCGTTTGTTTCGTAGTCGAGCATCTGGTCTGCATTGCCGTGGTCTGCAGTTATAAGTGCAACACCACCCATTTTGAGGATTGCATCAACAGTTCTACCAAGGCATTCGTCAACAGTTTCAACCGCTTTAACAGCTGCATCAAACACGCCTGTATGACCAACCATATCGCAGTTTGCAAAATTGAGAACGATTACATCATACTCGCCACTTTCAATTCTCTTAACAACCTCATCGGTAACCTCGTACGCGCTCATTTCAGGCTGGAGGTCATAGGTTGCTACTTTCGGCGAATTGATGAGTGCTCTGTCCTCACCATCATATACTGACTCAACTCCGCCGTTAAAGAAGAATGTTACATGTGCATACTTCTCGGTCTCTGCAATTCTGAGCTGACGGAGCCCCTTGCGGCTGATATATTCACCAAAGGTATTTTCAAGTGTCTGGGGTTTGAACGCTACATCAACATTGGGCATTGATGCATCGTACTGGGTCATACATACGAAATATGTGTCAAAGAATTCACGGCTGAAGCCTTCGAAATCCTTATCAACAATTGTTCTGGAAATCTCTCTTGCACGGTCGGGTCTGAAGTTGAAGAACACAACCGAGTCGTTTGCAGAAATCTTACCAAGAGCTTCGCCGTTTTCGTCGGTGATTACTGTAGGAACAACAAACTCGTCTGTCACGCCGTCGTTATACGATTTTTTAATTGCATTAACAGCCGATGTGTCCTTGTTACCCTCGCCAAGAACCATTGCCTTGTAAGCTTCCTCAACACGCTCCCAGCGGTTGTCTCTGTCCATTGCGTAGTATCTGCCCATAACCGATGCAATTTTACCCACGCCAATATTTCTAATTTTTTCGACAAGAGCTTCTGCAAAATCTGCGCCGGAAGTGGGCGAAACATCTCTGCCGTCCATAAAGCAATGAACAAACACCTTTTCAAGACCGTTCTTCTTTGCCATCTCGAGCAAACCATAGAGGTGATTGATATGGCTGTGAACACCGCCGTCCGACAAAAGTCCCATAAAGTGAAGAGCTGCATTGTTCTTTTTGCAGTTCTCAACAGCCTTTGAAAGAGCTTCGTTTTCAAAAAAGTCGCCGTCTTCGATTGACTTGGTTATTCTGGTAAGCTCCTGATAAACAATTCTACCTGCGCCTATATTGGTATGACCTACCTCGGAATTACCCATCTGTCCCTCGGGGAGACCTACATCCATACCCGATGCGTGAACAATTGAGTTGGGGTAGTCCTTAAGATACTTATCCATATTGGGAGTTTTGGCTGTGTAGATTGCATTGCCCTCGTGGCGTTCATTTACACCGTAGCCGTCCATTATTATAAGTGCATAGGGTTTTTTACTCATTGTATATATCCTTTCTTTATATGAACTTAAAACAAGGGCGAATTGAAATTCGCCCTCGCTGTATTAAGCTTAAATTACTGAGCTGCCTTTACAATTACCGCAAAGTCTGCACTCTTAAGGCTTGCACCACCGATAAGACCACCGTCGATATCGGACTTTGCAAGGAGTTCTGCCGCATTAGCTGCGTTCATACTACCGCCGTACTGAATTGTAACTTCAGCTGCGCACTTTTCGCAGTAAAGCTCTGCAAAAATCTTTCTGATGCCTTCGCAAACCTCCTGAGCCTGCTCTGCTGTTGCAGTTTTACCTGTGCCTATCGCCCAGATAGGCTCATATGCGATAACAACCTTCTTTGCGTCTTCTGCCGCAATACCGCTAAATGCCTTTTTAACCTGAATTGCAATAAGGTCCATTGTAATTCCTGCTTCTCTTTCTTCAAGGCTTTCACCAACGCAAACAATCGGGATAAGACCCTTTTCAAGAGCCTTTTTTGTTTTGAGGTTAACAGTTTCGTCTGTTTCCGCAAAGTACTGTCTTCTCTCGGAGTGACCGATGATTACATAATCAACGCCAAGGTCAAGAAGCATATCTGCGCTTACTTCGCCTGTGAATGCACCCTTATCCTCAAAATGAAGGTTTTCTGCACCAATTTTAACATGTGTATCCTTTGCTGCACGAACTGCTTCTGAGAGGCATACATAAGGTGTACAGCAAACTACTTCACAGTTAGCCCCTTCTGTTGCAGCAGCAACTTCTTTAACAAAATCAAATGTTTCACTGGGCAACTTGTTCATTTTCCAGTTGCCGGCAATTATATACTTACCCATTTCAAAAAATCTCCTTTATCTTATTTATCGTTGATTGCAACAACCCCGGGGAGGTCCTTACCCTCTAAGAATTCGAGTGAAGCACCGCCGCCTGTTGAGATGTGGCTCATTTTATCGCCAAGGCCTGCCTGGTTAACAGCTGCAACGCTGTCGCCGCCGCCGATGATGGTTGTTGCATCAAGGTCAGCAAGCATTTCTGCAATTGCATTTGTACCCTTTGCAAAGTTGGGCATTTCAAACACGCCCATAGGTCCGTTCCAAACAACAGTCTTTGCATCTTTAAGAGCATCTTTATAAAGCTCAATTGTCTTTTCGCCGATATCAAGACCCTGCCAGCCTTTTTCAATTCCGCCACGAGCAACTGTCTTGCTTTCAGCGTCGTTGTCAAAGTCTTTTGCAACAACTGTGTCTACTGGGATTAAGAGCTTAACGCCTTTTTCTTCTGCCTTCTTCATCATTTCTCTTGCATATTCAAGATAATCTGCTTCTAAAAGAGAATCGCCAACTTCTTCGCCGAGAGCGTTCATAAATGTATATGCCATACCGCCGCCGATGATAAGAGTGTCAACCTTTTCTAAGAGGTTATTAATAACAGAAATCTTAGATGAAACCTTAGATCCGCCGAGAACTGCAACGAGTGGTCTAACAGGATTATTAACTGCGTTTCCTAAGTATTCGATTTCCTTATTGATAAGGTAACCGCCAACAGCAGTATCAATATACTTTGTTACGCCAACATTAGAGCAGTGAGCTCTGTGAGCTGTACCGAATGCGTCGTTTACGAAGATATCAGCAAGAGAAGCAAGTTCTTTTGAGAATTCGTCAACATTCTTTGTTTCTTCTGCTCTGTATCTTGTGTTTTCAAGAAGAACAACATCGCCGTCATTCATAGCCGCAACAGCTGCCTTTGCATTTTCGCCAACAACATTGTCATCAGCCGCAAAGATAACTTCCTTGCCTAAATGAGCGCTGAGGCTCTTTGCAACAGGAGCGAGAGAAAGCTCAGGCTTTGGTTCGCCCTTTGGTTTACCCATATGTGAACAAAGGATAACCTTTGCGCCGTCATCGATAAGCTTCTTGATTGTTGGAAGCGCACCGATAATTCTTGTTTCGTCTGTGATTTTGCCGTCTTTAATCGGAACATTAAAGTCGCAACGAACAAGGACGCGTTTGCCCTTTGCCATAATATCGTCTACTGTTTTCTTGTTCATTTTAGATTCCTCCGTTTATATAAATTAAATTATTTACACACAAGATATATTTTACTCTATTTAGGAAAATTTATCAAGGGTTTTTGTTAAATTTTTCCCAATCAGGCATATTTTTATTTATTCTGCTAAAAATTGCCCCCAATTCCGAGGGTTTCTTGTGGTTTTATATGCCTAGTTCTTGACTTTAACCACCGTTGCAGAGCTGTTTCCCGTTACGAAAGCATACCTGCGGTTTTTAAAGAGCTTTATTCTTCTTACATCGTGGAGTGAGGTTACCGCATCGTCAGAGTCTCCGTCGGGATATACCCTTTTTATGTTTCGCATACTACTGATTAAAATCGCCTCGCCACAGGCATCAACATTTGAAATCGTGTCGCTTTCAATTCTTGTTCCACGGAGCTTTCCCCGTCTTGAATAGCTCTCTATAACGCTGTCGTTTCTGTCTCCGCTGAAACAAAATACCATATTGTCGTCGCTTTCAATGTTATAGTTTTTAAGTTCCCGTCCGTTATAGCTTACGGTATAGTCAATTTCCCCTCGTCTGCCGTAGCCACTAAGGCTTTTATCGGAAACGGCAACAAAGTCTCCGTTTGACAAAAACTTTATATCAAAAATCATTTCCTCTGCCTTTGTTTCGCAGATTTTCTCCTCATTATCCGTCCAGTCAACCAATGCAACCGTTGAATAAATCGCATCGTCTTTGGCAGAAATCTGAGAAATAACAAACTTATCTTTTCTTATATCAAGGGCGCTTATATAACCGTTTCCGCTTCCGAAAACATATTCGCTCTCCCCATTTTTATTATAAACTGTTACTCCGCCTTTATATCCTTTTGCCTTTGTTGCAAGAGCAACTTTTCCGCTGGAATCAAGGGCCGCCGCAAAGATTTCTTCCTTGGTTTTTATGGTGGTTCTGAGGTTTTTCCCCTCATAGAGATAGGCGCTCGTTCCACTTAAATCCGCAAGGAGAATAAACTTATCCTCAACATAGACCTTTGGGGTTGCAGACTTAACCGCAACATTCCATTTAACCTCGCCCTTATCCGAAACAAAGGAAATTTCGTTGTTATTATAGGCAAGCATTCCGTCTTCATATCTTTCGAGATGATAGTCCCCGCCAATTAAAGTCTGTACTTCTTCGTGGTCTGAATACATAAAAAAGTCATAGATACCGGGAATGTTGAAAATTAAAATCCCAGCTATAATCAGGCCTGTTATGGCAAACAAAGTCGGATCGTAGCCAT
>JAZSPE010000072.1:0-2656 GCA_045537265.1 Clostridia bacterium
ATTAATTAATTTTTTGTCAATTTTCCAAATTTTGACAATTATTTCTGAGAATAAGGCATATAATAGTAGGCAAGAACCACGGAAAGAGGGAGAAAAAATGCCAAAGACAGAGGTTACCACCTATGAAAGAATATTCATGAGTCCACCCAAAAAGAAGATTTCAATTGAGAAAAAAGATATAATTGAAAGAGTCGTCGGAATCTTTATGGGGGCATCTTCACCTTATTTTGGAATTGCACCTTTCGGCCTTGGGTTTATGACCCTTGAAAGAAGGCTTTCTTTAAAAGCTTTAATAAGCGCAGTATCTATATTTTTGGGAAGCCTTTTAATGTGGGACAAGCTACTCATTGTCCGCTATGCTATGGCGACGGTTATTTATCTTATGGCTCTTTTTGTTCTAGAAAAGGATGTAAAGCTGACTCAGAAGACCGCTCCCGTAGTTATGAGTTCGTCCCTTGCTCTTGTTGATATCGCTATTGGATACATAAGAGGATACAGCTTTATATGGGCTCTTAATCTTGTTTATGAGATAACGGGAATTTTCCTTGGAAGTTATGCCATGGAAAAAGGAAAGAATGTCATAAGAAGTAAGAGGCTTTTTTCAAGGAACCTGACGGGTGACGAAAAGCTTTCCTTAATATTTATAGGTGCGTTACTATTTTTAAGCGTAAAAAATTTTGATTTCATAGACGGATTTTCTCTGGCAAATGCCCTTGCAGGATTTTTGATTCTGGGGGCGGCAAGAAGTTTGGGGGCGACACAAACCGCGGCCATTGGTTTAAGTCTTGGAATGCTCCTGGGAATTGAAACGGATTATTTCCTGCCCTTTATGGGAGCCTTTGGCTTTTGCTCTTTGTGTGCAGGAGTGTTTGCGAAAAAGGGGAAGGCCTGGGCGGTCATTTCTCTTTTGATTGCTGACGCCATTGTTATTGTCTATGTCAACGGCGCTATGCGGGATATGCTGAGCATCTATGAAATAATAGTGGCGGCGGGAGCCTTTTCGGCTGTTCCCGATAAGGCTTATGATAGGTTCGGCAGGCTTTTTAAAATCAAAAACCCTGATTCTGCCACAATAAGAAAGATTAAAGGAAGCCTGATTTTAAGGCTCAAAGCGGTTTCCACCTCTTTTTCGTCTTTGGGGGAGACAATGTCAAAGCTCTCCAAAAACGAAGAGGAGCAAATGGGAGAAGATATCGCGGTGGTATTTGACAAAACCGCAGAGAAGGTCTGCGCCAAATGCCAAAGGGGCGGTCTTTGCTGGGGACGAGAATTTAACTCCACCTACCGAAGCTTTTTAAAACTTATGGAGGAGATTGACCAAAGCGGAGAGGTTAACGAAAGTCAGGTAAATGAGGCCTTTTTTAATAAATGCAAAAATGTTTCCGCCCTGACGGGAACTCTTAATAACCAGCTCAGCATCTATCGGTTGAACCACTCCTGGCAGAAGCGGTTGGGGGACAGTCAGCTTGCAGTTTATCAGCAGATTGCAGGGGTTTCTAAAATTATAAACGAGCTTGCCAGAGAGATAAACGAGGATGTAAATTATGACAGCCTTATGGCAAGTGAACTTAAACTGCGAATTGAAAGCCGTGGGATTAAAGTTCGGGATATTAATGTTATAAAAAACCGCGACAAGAAGATAAGAGTTGAGATGAGCATAAGACGGACCGATTTTAAGACAAGAGGAAAAGGTGTTATAAGAGGCGTTGTTTCCTCGGCGGTTGGAAAGGATGTCAACATTTATAAAATAAGAGAGGACGGGGATTATGTTATGATTATGATTGACGAAAGCGAAATCTTTGAAATTGAGCAGGGTTATGCAAGAGCGGGCACCTCGGAAGAAAGCGGAGATAATTTTAAATGCTTTATGCCAGGGGGCGGAAAATTTGTTATAACATTAAGCGACGGAATGGGAACAGGGAAAAGAGCCTCTCTTGAAAGTCAGGCGATTGTGGAGCTTTTGGATAGCTTTCTCCGTGCAGGCTTTGATAAGCATACGGCGGTTAGGCTTATAAATTCGATAATGGTGTTAAAGTCGGAGAATGACTCTTTCGCAACCCTTGATATGTGCATAATCGACCTTCATACAGGAGAGGTTGAGTTTATAAAAACGGGGGCAGAGCCAAGCTTTATAAAGCAGGGAAGAAATGTTGAAACCGTCCGAGCGGCATCCCTGCCCGTTGGACTTATGCCCGAAATGGAAGTCTCTACCTTTGCAAGAAAGGTAAAGGAGGGGGACACGATTGTTATGATAACCGATGGAGTTGAAACTAAAGAGGGCGGGGATAAATGGATAAAAGGCTTTATGGAAAGCGTAAACCCCACCTCTGCAAACGACTTGGCCCAAAAACTTTTAGATAGAGCCATAAAGGAAAGCGGCGGAAAACCCTATGACGATATGACCGTCATTTCCTTAAAGGTAAGAAAAAAATCCGCATAATAAAAAGGCTGAGCGATACGCTCAGCCTTTTTTTGTTGTCGATGACACAGACAAAGAGTGGATGGAGAGGATCGTATCATTGCTCTGACACTGCGGACTTATATTCCGCATCCAAAACAACGTATATGATCTGCCATGTCAGTTCTCGGATTGACATGGCTTTTTAGCGTAAAATTTATAATTTTGTGATAAATAGTTTTGAACGATGGAACAAAA
>JAZSPE010000006.1:0-4661 GCA_045537265.1 Clostridia bacterium
CTTGGCCTCCGACTTAAGGATTATATTTTCTATGTTAAAGATAACAGAGATGCGGTAAACTCTCTTGTCCAGAATATGATGTGGATTATTATCCAGGCTCTTTTGATAAGTGCTCTGGCGTCCATATTCCTTTGCTATTTCTTCGCAAAGACCATAACAAAGCCTATAACTGTTTTAACTGAAAAGGCAGAGGATTTTGCAGAAGGAAATTTTGAATCAAGACTTGAAACAACATCTTCGGACGAAATCGGAAGCCTTATGGAAACCTTCAACTATATGGGAAATGTTATGAGCAATGCCATTTCCGAGGTTGCAGGAGAAAAGCATAAGGTTGAAGTAATCCTGGAAAATGTTAACAATGGCATCATTGCCTTTAACACAGATCAGGAGATTATCCATCAGAACAGCGCCGCTAAAAAGCTTTTCGGTAAGCTTTTAAAGGATGACACAAAGTTTGACGATTTCTGGAAGAGCCTTGGAACAGAGCTTTCCATGGAGGAGTTTACATATCTTAATAAGCTTCGCCCTGAGGAAAGAGACATTGAATTTGGCAAAAGCAGAATTAAGGCGTATATTATTCCTTTCAAAATTGAAAAGGGGAAAATTGCAGGTATAGTATCAGTTTTTGAAGATGTTACCAAGCAGTTTAACTTAGAAGAGTCACGCCGTAAATTCGTGGCAGAGGTTTCTCACGAGCTTAAAACTCCTCTGACCACAATCGGAACATATACAGAAACTTTATTAGACGGATATTTAGACGACAAGGAAATGGCGACCAACCTTCTTAAAACTGTCCATAGCGAGACAGACAAAATGACTGCCCTTGTTAAAAATCTTTTAACTCTTTCAAGATACGATGCACACAAAGAAGAAATTCAGAAAGAGCTGTTCAGCCTTGACGAGCTTCTTCGTGAAGTTGTTGAAACTTTCAAAGTTGAGGCAGAGAAGAAGGGTTTAAAACTTATATATAATCTTACAACCGAAAGCCCGACAATTTTAGGGGACAAGTTCCAGATTGAAAGAGCGGTTAAGAATATCGTTTCCAACGCTATTAAATATACAGATACAGGCGCAGTTAAAATTTTCTGCGGATATCTTTATAATGAGGCGTATATTAAGGTTGAGGATACAGGCAAGGGCATCCCTGAAAAAGACCTTCCTCATATCTTTGAGAGATTTTACAGAGTTGATAAGGCCCGTTCTCGCGAAATGGGTGGAACAGGTCTTGGCCTTGCCATAACAAAAGAAATAATCGAAAGCCATGGGGGAAGTGTGTCCGCTGAAAGCGAATTCGGAAGCTTTACAAGATTCACAATTAAGCTCCCCGTTGCCAAGGAAGAATAGTATAAAACCGCGTAACCTTTTTGGTTATGCGGTTTTTGTGTGGGTTTCAGCTGGTTTTTATTGGGAAAAAGAGCGAAAATGTTAAAAATTTTGGAAAATTCTTTATTTTTCTTTGTTTTGTATTGACTTTTTGTGATTGGTGTTATATAATCAGAGTAGATAGGTATCAAATTTTATTTTAGATATATGGAGGTAAGGGCATGAATAAGGTTTATACAGAGTTTATTGAGAAGAGCCCGAGAATACCGCTCTTAGTTGATGCGTTATTCCAGAAAATGCCTGAAATTGAGGTAGAGAGAGCAGTGCTGCTTACAGAAAGTTACAAGCAGACAGAAGAGCTCCCTATTATTTTGCGTCGTGCTATGGCATTTAAGCATATCTTAGAGAACATTCCTGTTACGATAAGAGATAATGAACTTATTGTGGGAAGCGCAACAAAAACACCAAGGGGTTGTCAGGTTTTCCCTGAGTTTTCTTTCAAGTGGCTTTTGGATGAGCTTGACACAATAGGAGAGCGTAGCGCTGACCCATTCTATATTTCCGATGAGAACAAAAAGGTTTTAAGAGAAACCTTTAAATATTGGGAAGGCAAAACAACAAGCGAATTTGCACAGGCAAATATGACTCCTGAAACTTTAAAGGCTATCGACCATAATATTTTCACAGTAGGCAACTATTTCTATAACGGAATCGGCCATGTTACTGTAAATTACGGCGAAGTTTTGGAAAAGGGTTTTGACGGAATTATTAAAAAGGCTAAGGCTGAGCTTGAAAAGTGCAAGGTTTCAGACCATAACTACATAACAAAAAGTGCTTTCTTAAAAGCGGTTATCATTTGTGGAGAAGCAGTTTGCGATTTTGCACTCAGATATTCTGCCCTTGCTAAGAAAATGGCAGACAGCGAAATGAACCCTACAAGAAAGCAGGAGCTTAACAAGATTTCCAAAATCTGTGCTAAGGTTCCAAGATACGGCGCTGAAAACTTCCATGAAGCTTGTCAGTCCTTCTGGTTTGTTCAGATGCTTATCCAGACCGAGTCAAACGGACACTCCGTTTCTCCGGGACGCTTTGATATGTATATGTATCCATATTATAAGATGGATATGGATAAGGGCGCAATTTCAAGAGAAGCGGCTCAGGAACTTTTAGACTGCGTATGGGTTAAGCTTAACGATTTAAATAAGGCTCGTGATAAGGCGTCAGCAGAAGGTTTTGCAGGATACAGCGTATTCCAGAACCTTATTGCAGGCGGACAGACAAAAGAGGGGCTTGATGCAACAAACGATATATCTTATATGTGTATCAACGCAACTCTCCATGTTATGCTTCCTCAGCCATCATTCTCAGTTCGTGTATGGAACAAAACTCCTCACGAGTTTATGATAAGAGCCGCAGAGCTTACAAGAACAGGAATTGGTCTTCCTGCTTATTATAACGACGAAGTTATCATTCCTGCTCTTATTAATCGTGGACTTACCATTGAGGATGCAAGAGATTATAATATTATCGGTTGTGTTGAGCCTCAGAAGTCAGGTAAGACAGACGGCTGGCACGACGCGGCATTTTTCAATATGTGCCGTCCGTTAGAGCTAGTTTTCTCAAACGGTGTTGATAACGGTGTTCAGGTTGGTCTTGCCACAGGCGATGTTACAAAGATGACCGATTTTGAGCAGTTCTATGATGCTTATAAAGCTCAGACAGCATATATGATAGAGCTTATGGTTAACGCAGATAACGCGGTGGATATTGCTCACGCTAAGCGTTGCCCACTTCCTTTCTTATCTTCTATGATTGAAGATTGTATCGGCAGAGGAAAGTCTGCTCAGGAAGGCGGAGCGGTTTATAACTTCACAGGCCCTCAGGGCTTTGGTGTTGCCAACATGGCGGACTCACTTTACGCTATCAAGAAGCTCGTTTTCGACGAGAAGAAAGTTACAATGGCTGAATTTAAAGAGGCCCTTGAAAATAACTATGGCTATGGAATTCCTGATGAGGAAGTTCAGAATATCGTTGTTGGTGTTGCAAAGAGCTTGGCTCAGAAGGGCGTTCAGCTTGACGAAGGTCAGATCAGCGAGCTTGTTGGAAAGGTTAAAGCCGGAAGCAACGGCAAGTATGACTATCTCTTAAAGCTTATAAACGAAATTCCTAAATTCGGTAACGACAACGAAGTTGTTGACAGCTTTGCAAGAGATGTGGCTTATACATATACAAGACCACTTGAAAAATACAGAAATCCAAGAGGCGGAAGATATCAGGCAGGTCTTTATCCTGTATCTGCTAATGTTCCTCTCGGTAAACAGACAGGGGCAACCCCTGACGGAAGACTTGCAACAACACCTGTTGCAGACGGTGTTTCTCCGTCAGCAGGTAAGGATGTTTCCGGCCCGACTGCTGCGGCTAACTCGGTTTCAAAGCTTGACCACTATATTGCATCAAACGGAACACTTTATAATATGAAGTTCCATCCGTCTGCTCTTAAAGGAAGAGCAGGGCTTGAAAGCTTTGTATCTTTAATCAGAGGATACTTTGACCAGAAGGGAAGCCATGTGCAGTTTAATGTTGTGAGCCGTGAAACTTTAAGAGACGCTCAGAAGAATCCTGAAAACTATAAGGGCTTGGTTGTCCGTGTTGCAGGATACAGCGCACTCTTTACAACCCTTTCAAAATCCCTTCAGGATGACATTATCAACAGAACTGAACAGGGAGGCTTCTAATGGAAGAATATTTGAAAGCGAAAGGGCGGATATTCAACATCCAGCGTTTTTCCGTTCATGACGGCCCGGGCATAAGAACAATCGTGTTCTTAAAGGGCTGCGCTCTTCGCTGTCGGTGGTGCTGTAACCCCGAATCTCAAAAAGGAATTATTGAGGAAATGGAGGTTGGCGGCGTCTTAAAAACCGTTGGCGAAGATGTCACGGCAGGCGAGATTGTGGAAAAAATCGAGCGCGACAGAGTTTACTACCGCCGATCAGGTGGTGGGGTTACCCTCTCAGGAGGCGAAATGCTTTGTCAGGCAGATTTCTCAGCCGCAATACTCAGAGGCTGTAAGGAAATCGGAATAAACACTGCTGTTGAATCCACAGGCTTTGCTCCCTTTGAAACCATCCAGAAAGTGCTTCCTTATATAGATACATATTTAATGGACATAAAGCACATAAACAGTGCAAAGCATAAAGAGTTTACAACTCAACCAAACGAGCTTATTTTAGAAAATGCAAAGAAAATTGCAAAAGCGGTTAATAAGCTTATCATAAGAGTTCCAGTTGTTCCAACCTTTAACGATACAGAGGAGGAAATCGAGGAAATCGCAAAATTTG
>JAZSPE010000026.1:0-2247 GCA_045537265.1 Clostridia bacterium
ATCGCCAATAAAATGGTTGACGACAGCGAAGTGGTACAGCCCTTAAAACCTATAACCCGTCTTGCCTCAAATGCTGACTATAACGAGCTTGAAGCAAATAAGCTTAAAGAAAAAGAGGCATTCAAGATTGCCAGCGAGAAAATCGCTGAGCATAAACTTGATATGCACCTTGTTAACACAGAATACACCTTTGACCGCAGTAAAATTCTTTTCTATTTTACAGCGGACAAAAGAGTTGACTTCCGTGACCTTGTAAAAAGCCTTGCAAGTGTTTTTAAAACCCGTATTGAGCTCCGTCAAATCGGTGTTCGTGACGAAGCAAAGTCTCTCGGGGCACTGGGCATTTGCGGTAAAGCCCTTTGCTGTTCAACCTTTTTAAACGATTTCCACCCCGTTTCAATCAAAATGGCTAAGGAGCAGGGCTTATCCTTAAATCCAACCAAGATTTCAGGGGTTTGCGGACGCCTTATGTGTTGTCTTGAATATGAACAGAATGTATATGACGAAATGCTTAAAATTGTTCCCCAAAAAGGCTCTCTTGTTGAGTGCAGCGAGGGCAAGGGCGTTGTTATCGAAGCTGAAACCTTAAAGGGCAAAATCAAGGTTAAGTTCGGCGATGACGAGGATATGGTTATCAAACAGTTTGACGCTAAGGATGTTAAGGTTTTAAAGAAGGCTAAGGCGCCAAAAGAGGATGCCCCCGAAGAACTCTCGGAGGATGTTCCCCAGGGCTGATTTTAGGAGGTCAAAAATATGAGCAAGTCAATGGGCAGTAAGGCAAAGCTTTTGTATCTTGCCAGAATTCTAATCGAGGAAACGGATGAAAACCACCCTCTTTCCACTGTGCAGCTCATTGAAAGACTTTCCGCCTGCGGAATTGATGTTGAGAGAAAAACTCTTTATGACGACATTGAAACCTTGGAGAGTTTCGGCCTTGATGTTCAAACGGTTAAATCAAGAGCAAATCTTTATTTCGTGGGTTCAAATAACCTTGAACTTCCTGAGCTTAAACTTTTGGTTGACGCTGTTTCTTCTTCCCGTTTTATAACGGAGAAAAAGTCGGCTCAGCTTATAGAGAAGCTTTCCAAAATGACAAGCTCTCATAATGCCCGTTCTCTTCGGCGTCAGGTTTTCGTTTCAGGCAGAGTTAAAACCCCAAACGAGCAGATTTATTATAACATTGACGCGATTCATACCGCCATTTCAAAAAATCGTCAGATTTCATTTAAATATTTTGAATGGACTATTGATAAAAAGCAGGAATTTAAGCGAAACGGCGAAGAATATATCCAGTCGCCTTTGGGACTTTCCCTTTCCGATAATAACTATTATCTTATAACTTACAGCGACAAACACAATAAAATTCTTCACTTCCGCGTTGATAAAATGAGCAACATTTCCGTTACGGAGGCCATCGCTTTAAAACCTGATTTTCCTTTTGATATAGCGGAATATTCAAATAAGACCTTTAATATGTTCGGCGGAGATGACGAGAGAGTTGAGCTTTTAGTCCATAACAGTCTTATCGGCGTTATGATTGACCGCTTCGGCAAAGACATAACAACAATAAAAAAAGACGATGAGCATTTTATCGCCGTGCTTAATATAAGCGCAAGTCCCATGTTTTTAGGCTGGCTTTTCAGTTTCGGCGACAAGGTCAAAGTCTTATCCCCCGAAAGAGTTGTTGACAAAATCAAAACCCTAAGCGAAACCGTTAATAAAATTTACAGATAAAAAACCCCTGAGAGCATTGCTCCCAGGGGTAATTATTTTTATTCCCACTCGATAGTGCCGATTGGCTTTGGTGTAAGGTCTAAGAGAACACGGTTGATGCCTTCAACCTCGCTTGTTATTCTCTGAGTTATCTTATGAAGAACTGCGTATGGAATTTCCTCGATTGTAGCTGTCATTGCGTCTGTTGTGTTGACAGCACGGATAATTGCAGGCCATCCTTCATAACGGCTTTCGTCTTTCACACCTACACTCTTAATGTCTGGTACAGCAATAAAATACTGCCATACTTTTTCACTCAGACCATTCTTTTCGAATTCTTCACGCAACATAGCATCTGCTTCCCCCAAAGCTTCTAAGCGATCGCGTGTAATTGCGCCTAAGCAGCGAACACCAAGTCCTGGACCTGGGAATGGCTGACGATAAACCATAGAGTGTGGTAAACCAAGGGCTTCGCCTACAACACGAACTTCATCTTTATATAAAAGTTTAAGAAGTCGGAGGCCAAGCGGTCTT
>JAZSPE010000197.1:0-4878 GCA_045537265.1 Clostridia bacterium
GCCACGATATATTCGTCTTCTGTGTCTGCAGTCATGTATTCGATTTCATCGGTGATTACGCCCTCGCCCTTTATAACCTTACGGTAAGGAGCTTCGATGAAGCCGTATTCGTTAACCTTTGCAAATCCACTTAAAGAGTTGATAAGACCGATGTTCGGACCTTCAGGAGTTTCAATAGGACACATACGGCCGTAGTGGGAATGATGAACATCTCGCACTTCAAAGCCTGCTCTGTCTCTTGAAAGACCGCCAGGACCGAGGGCAGATAATCTTCTCTTATGAGTTAATTCGCCGAGAGGGTTAATCTGGTCCATAAACTGTGAAAGCTGTGAAGAACCAAAGAATTCCTTAACAGCAGATGTCACAGGTCTTATATTGATTAAAGTCTGAGGAGTAATTGTGTCTAAATCCTGAGTTGTCATTCTCTCTCTTACGACTCTTTCCATTCTTGCAAGACCAATTCTGAACTGGTTCTGTAAAAGTTCGCCAACACTGCGGAGTCTTCTGTTTCCAAGATGGTCAATATCGTCAATATGACCTACGCCGTGAGCGATATTACACATATAAGAAATGGACGCGATAATATCGTCGATTATAATATGGCTTGGAACAAGCTCATAACGGCGTTCTTCGATTTCCTTCTTGAACTCGTCTGAGTTAACATCAGGATACTGCTCTAAAATCTCCTTTAAAACAGAAAGTCTAACCTTTTCCTTGATGCCGTAATCTCTTGGGTTATAGTCAACGATATCTTTAAGGTCAACCATATTGTTAGAGATAACTCTTGTTGTTTTGCCTTCCTCAGAAACCTTAATATTAACTGCATTAATCCATTCTTTTTCAATGGCTCTTGCAATCTCTCTTGTTATCATTTCGCCTTCGGAAACAATAACTTCGCCGGTCTTTTCAGATGCGATAGTATCAGCACTGATTTGACCTACGATTCTGTCATATAAAGAAAGCTTTTTATTAAACTTATATCTTCCGACATGAGCAAGGTCATATCTTCTTGGGTCAAAGAAGAGGTTTGTTAAAAGAGTTTTAGCGCTTTCAACCGTTGGCGGTTCGCCCGGACGAAGCTTTCTGTAAATCTCTAAGAGACCTTCTTCTTCTGATGTTGTTGTATCTTTTCCGCTGAGAGTAGCAACAATCTTCTCGTCCTCGCCGAAAAGGTTTAAGATTTCCTGGTTTGTTCCATAGCCCAAAGCACGAACTAAAACTGTTACAGGAATCTTTCTTGTTCTGTCAATTCTTACATAGAATAAATCATTGCTGTCTGTCTCGTATTCAAGCCATGCACCACGGTTTGGAATTACCTGAGAGAAGAAAAGCTTTTTACCAAGCTTATCAAACTCCTGAGTATAGTAAACGCTGGGGGCGCGGACAAGCTGACTTACGATAACACGCTCAGCTCCGTTTATGATAAATGTACCGGAGGGAGTCATAATCGGGAAATCGCCCATAAAGATTTCCTGCTCCTTAACTTCGCCTGTCTCCTTATTGATAAGGCGCACCTTAACACGGAGGGGAGCTGCATAAGTTGCATCTCTTTCCTTACACTCCTCAATGTCATATTTTGGCGTCATATCAATTCTGTAGTCAACAAATTCAAGCATTAAGTTGCCTGCATAGTCGGCTATAGGAGATACATCGTGAAAGACCTCTTTAAGCCCTTCCTCTAAAAACCAATTGTAGGAATTCTTCTGAATCTCGATAAGATTCGGCATATCAATAACCTCTCTAATCTTACCGTAACTCATTCGGGTATTCCTTCCGAGCTTGACCGGATGTATCATAAACAATCACCTCTGAAATTTATTTACGCAGAAAAGTGCTTTTTTTACTGCGCATTGTGTATAAAATGCATCAAAATAATGCACTAATAATTTACAAGTTAAACATTTTTGTTTCTTTGTAGAGAAATTTTCGCCCTTTTCGTTAGGCAAAGTATACAAATTGCACAAAAACTCTCCCAAATTTTGACTTTTTTCTTCCCATTTTTTGTCATTTTTTGGGAAAAAAGCCTAAAAACGCATTATAATAGGAATACAGTATATCATAGGAAATGTCAAATGTCAAGTATTTTTTTATTGTGTTTTTGCATAAAATCATTATCCTCCTCTTTCCCATCTTTTCCGCCACCAAAAATATGAAAAATCGGAGCCTTTTTATGCCCCGATTTTTTTGTTAAACCTCTTGCAATTATTTAGTATATGTTATATAATGTATATATCTATATGTATTAAATACAGAAAGGATGTATACATTTTGAAGAATCAAGAAAAAACAATGGAAAAAATCGTTGCCCTTTGCAAAGGCAGAGGCTTTGTATATCCGGGCTCCGAAATCTACGGCGGTCTTGCAAACACCTGGGATTACGGTCCTCTTGGCGTTGAGCTTAAAAACAATGTTAAAAAGGCTTGGTGGAAAAAGTTCATTCAGGAAAGCCCATATAATGTTGGTCTTGACGCTGCAATCTTAATGAACCCTGAAACATGGGTGGCTTCCGGCCATGTTGGAGGTTTCTCTGACCCTCTTATGGACTGTAAGGAATGTAAATCAAGATTCCGTGCAGACAAGCTTATTGAAGATGTTGCAGGCGTAAGCGCTGACGGTTGGTCTGACCAGAAGATGATGGATTATATTAAGGAAAATCAGCTTGCTTGCCCTGATTGTGGAAAGCACAACTTTACTGATATAAGAAAGTTCAACCTTATGTTCAAGACTTTCCAGGGCGTTACAGACGATTCTAAAAACGAAATCTTTTTAAGACCTGAAACTGCTCAGGGTATCTTCGTTAACTTTAAGAATGTTCAGAGAACATCAAGAAAGAAGATTCCGTTTGGTATAGGCCAGATTGGTAAGTCTTTCAGAAACGAAATCACTCCTGGTAACTTCACTTTCAGAACCCGTGAATTTGAACAGATGGAGCTTGAATTCTTCTGTGCTCCTGGAACTGACCTTGACTGGTTCAAGTATTGGAAAGATTTCTGTAAAAACTGGCTCTTATCTTTGGGTGTTGCTGAAGAAAATATTAAGCTTCGCGACCACGACCCTGAAGAGCTTTCTCATTACAGCAATGCAACAACTGATATTGAATTTATGTTCCCATTCGGCTGGGGCGAGCTCTGGGGCATTGCCGACAGAACAGACTTTGACTTAACTCAGCACTCAAACCACAGTGGCGAGAAAATGGAATACTGTGACAGCGAGACAGGAGAAAAGTACACACCATACTGTGTTGAGCCATCTCTTGGTGCTGACCGTGTTACTCTTGCATTTATGGTTGAGGCTTATGACGAAGAAGTTGTTGACGCCGAAAAGAACGATACAAGAACAGTTATGAGATTCCATCCTGCTCTTGCTCCTGTTAAGGCAGCAGTTCTTCCTCTTTCCAAGAAGCTTTCTGAGGGCGCTCTTAAAGTTTACTCCGCTCTCGCAGGCGAGTTTATGTGTGAATACGACGAATCAGGAAGCATCGGTAAGCGTTATCGCCGTCAGGACGAAATCGGAACACCGTTCTGTATTACTTACGATTTCGATTCAGAAGAAGACAATATGGTTACAGTTCGTCATCGTGACTCTATGGAACAGGAAAGAGTTGCAATTGCTGACCTTGTAGCTTATATAAACGAAAGAATTAAATTCTAAAAATTTTTCAGGAGGGAAAGAAAATGGATTTTAATAAGATTTACGGCCATGACGGTATAAAATCTGCTCTTAAAAATTCAGTTTCCTCCTCCAAAATCGGTCATGCTTATATTTTTGAGGGACCAATGGGCGTAGGGCGGTTTTCATCCGCCCTTGCCTTCTCTAAATCCATTCTTTGCGAGAACAGTGATAATGGAGAGCCTTGCGGAGTTTGCAAAAGCTGTATTATGGCAGAGGGGATGACTCATCCTGACATCCGCATTGTAAATAACGAGCTTTATAATGAGGGGGCTTCCTCCTCTGATATTCTTGTTGGGACAATCCGCGAAATGAAAAAGGAGATTTATATAAAGCCTTTTTATTCCGACCGAAAGGTTTATATTGTTCCCAAAGCAGAAACCATTAACGAAACGGCTCAGAACAGCCTTTTAAAAGTCTTTGAAGAGCCACCCCCATACTGCACGGTTATTTTGATTACGGAGAACACAAATGCGTTTCTTCCTACTATTTTATCCCGTGCGGTAAACATCAGATTCAACTCTCTCCCCCGTGAGACTGTTGAGAGTTATCTTAGTGCTAATTTCAGTGCTGACGAGAATTTTATCAAAACCGTTTCCGCTATGAGCGACGGAAGTATCGGCAGCGCAATTTCTCTAATGGAGGATAAATCGGCAGAAGCAGACAGAGAGGCAATTATTAAAACCCTTTGTTCTCTTTCTTCCTCCTCAGGAAAAACTCTTTATGAGGCAGTTAACACCTTAAAAGGTTTTTCAAACAATGCCGACTTTATGATGAAAACAATAACAATGTGGTTTCGCGACTGTCTTTATTTTAAGCAGGGCGGCGACATCGTTAATTTAGATAAACAAGAAGAACTTAAATCTTTCTGCAAAAATATCCCCTCTGATGCGCCACTTCATCTTCTGGATATTGCAGTAAGATACACCAAATATTTAAAACAGAGAGGAAAATATCCTCTGCTTATAAACTGTATGCTTTTAGAGTGTTGGGAGGTATTGTATGACAGAAGTAATTGGAATAAGATTTAACACAGCAGGTAAAATATATTATTTTGCGCCAAACGGCAAAAAGGCAGATATTGGTATGGGCGTTATTGTTGAAACCGCCCGTGGCGTTGAATTCGGCACAGTTGCAATCGCCAATAAAATGGTTGACGACAGCGAAGTTGTTCAGCCCTTAAAACCTATAACCCGTCTTGCCACAAAT
>JAZSPE010000165.1:0-8323 GCA_045537265.1 Clostridia bacterium
GCTTACGGAAGCCTTGCAATGATGACATCTGTTCTGGTTTCCCCTGACGGCGTTTATGAATACGAGGCGGCTCACGGAACAGTTCAGCGCCACTATTATAAGCACTTAAAGGGCGAAAAGACCTCAACCAACAGCGTTGCAACTCTCTTTGCATGGACAGGCGCTCTCAGAAAAAGAGGCGAGCTTGACGGCCTTAATGACCTTGTAGACTTTGCAGATAAGCTTGAAAAAGCCACAATTAAAACTATTGAGGATGGCGTTATGACAGGAGACCTTGCTCTTTTATCAACTCTTCCAAATAAGCAAAAAGTTGACACAGAAGAATTCCTCCTCGCCATCAACGAAAGACTTAAAGAAATGTTATAAAGAAAAACCCCCGAATTATCGGGGGTTTCTTTTTTAGAGTTTTTTGAGACTGTCAATACATTTTCTGCAAATTCTTTTGTCTCCAAATTCAACAACATCCTCAGCGCTTGCACAGAACATACAAGCAGGCTCATACTTTTGAAGAATAATTCTGTTGTTGTCCGTAAAAATTTCTAAGGGGTCTCCCTCTTTAATACGGAAACTGTTTCTGATTTCCTTAGGGATAACAATTCTCCCTACCTTGTCAATGTCTCTTACCATGCCTGTTGATTTCATTTTTCTTCTCCCTTTTCAAAAAGATTTTTTATTTTATTATAGGGAAATTATACCATAATTGTAAAATATTGTCAATAGTTTTTTGAAAATTATAGGTAAATTTTGTCAAAAATATAATTTAAATAAAGAATAGCGATGGAAAAAGCTAGAAAAACGGCAAAAATCGCCCCTGCTTTTTTCCCATTTCTAAATTGCGCTATCCCAAAAGAAACCGTATAGACCGTTTCCCAAAGGACCAGAAGTCCAACAAAAATTTTAAGCATTTCCCTTTCCCCTTTAAACCGTTCCGATTTGTGTTCGTTTTATTTCTGTTTTAATTTCAGGAAGGAAATATATTTTCGGGAAAGCTTTGTCCCACCCTATTTCTTCCCATTCTCTTACTGTTTTACATTTTCCTCTGACATAATTTCCAATCCCGAAAATATCGCAGTTTGCTTTTTGGGATTCTAAAAACACGGCATATGCCTCTTTGTTTAAATATTTTTCAATGTCTTCTTCGCGGATTTCTCCTCCCGACAGAGTTACCTCAGCAGAAAAAGACATTCGCATTACGGCAGTCCTATCTTCTTGGCTTTCCCTTACTAAAATTTTGTTTCTTCCTTTCGGGGTAAGCCTAACGGAGTGGACTTTGCCGTTTTTTTCTATGCCTATCTCCGCCTCCGAGATTTCCCCCATTAACAGTCCGTAAATTTTACTTTTTTGTGGGGATAATTCTCCCACGGCAGTATAATTCTTTATCATACACAGTCCCGAAAACTCGGATTTAGAGCTTGACACTCGCTTTATTTCTTCTTTTTCAAAGTCTGCACTGTTTTCACTTTCCCCTACTCTTCCCATAGGAAGAACAGTCCCAAAAGTTTCCGACTCGTTAACAAATTCCCAGAGCTTTTTAGGGGTTGTTAAAACCGCTCCGTTTTCAAAGACCAGTTCATAATATTCGGCGGTGTTTGCCTCTAAGGACGGGTTTACTCCCCTTAGAAAATCTTCCGCTCCACCTTTCGTTATGCACATCCCTGTATTAGGACGAACCTCTCTTTCCCTAAGAAGAAAGGCCATATGATGAGAAAGTCCCTCTTTGGCAGACTCCTCTGAAATAGCAATCATTTTAAGATGAGATAGGTTTATTTTCTTGCTCAAAAAATTATTGACTATCTCTCTCGCCTCATATAAACTCTCCGCTCCGATAACTATATTTTCAACTCTTGTATTTTCTTCGCCATCTCCCATGCTGGTTATCTCTCCCCCGCCACCCATAGCAAGAGGGGAGGAAACCTGAAAAGTATAGTTATATCTTTCATCTGCTTTATCAATTCCAAGAGCAATAACATATGCCGTTGTATCAATCTCCTGACTATCATAGCAACTGCAAAGAGACAGAGCGCTTAAAACTGAAAAGGCTATACAGATTAGTTTTTTCAAAGTCTCTTCCTCCTTTTAAATGCGTAAACTATCCCCAACAGAAAAACAATCAAAAACACAGCTCCCATAAAAGGCCAAAGGGAAGTTTCAGCTATGAGATTTGCCCGTTCCCGACTTTTTGGAAGAAGGGATAAAAACATAACCAGAAGTCCCAAGGAATATGAAAGCGGTCTTGTCTTCGGAAGAGAAAAAACCTCTTTCGCTCCATAGGAAATGAAAAATATATTTCTTGCAAGGGAAAGTATTCCGCATCCCGCAATTGCATACATAAAATACCCGTCAATTCTCTGAAAAAACCGTCCTGCCGAAAATAATTTAACAAGTTGCATAAAGGGATGGCTTATAGTATCTGCCACGGCATATGGGGCAATCATAGTAAACCCTAGTATAACAAGAGCGTTTATTAAAACCCCTGCCCCAATGGACCAAAGAGCCGTCCTTTTATAGCTCTTTTCCTTTGCAAAAGGAAAAAGCATAAATAGAATTATGAGGTCACTGTAAAGTCCTATGGAGGACAGTCCTTTTATAAATGTATTTTCTATTCCGTAGCCAAGATATGGGGTAAGATAGCTTATTTCCCCTTTGGAAAATCCCATAACAAGGACCGCTCCACCAATAATCAGGGTTATAGGAATAATTACACTATGGCAATTGGCGATTGCGTTAAACCCCTGGGCGCAACAAACCACCGCCCCCAAGACTACGATTAAAAGTATAAATATAACAGGCGCAGTTGGGAAAGATACGGCGGAGATAAGCTCGCCTGTCTCCCTTAAAGTAAGGGATGAGGAAAACAAAAGATAAAGAGCTAGAATAATAAAAACTGCTGTGCCACCTGCCCGGCCAAAGCAATCCGTTGCTATTTTAATGAGCGTTTTGTTTTCATTTTTCTCATATAATTTCAAAAGTCCCCAGATAATGAACCAGGCCACCACCCCTGAAAAAAGGGCCGTGATGGGCGCCGAAGGGCCCGAAACATCCGAAAAAATTTTGGCATAACCCGTAAAAATTCTATACACCGAAAGGTTAATCACAATAAGGGAAAGCTCCCACTTTCTTAAATAGTATTTCTCCTGCATTATTCTGTTTCCCTCTCTTCTGTCCATTTTCTGCTTATTTGAGGCTGCATATATTCTCTTTTCGCTTTAAGGAAAGAGGCTCTTTTTTCCCTCTTCCAAAGAGGCGGAACAAAGACAGCTCTTCTCATCCCCCGCTTTCCTCTTGGTGTTATGGGGGCAAGATAAGGAACTCCAACGGAAGTCCTTGAAGAAAGGGCAGAAAGGCTTATAACAAGGCCTAAGGCTAGCCCTAAAAAGCCCGCAAGAGCACCTAAGACAATAAAGACAAATCGCATAAAGGAAATGGCTCTTGAAAGGGATACCGAGGGAATCGCAAAAGCGCCAAGCCCTGCAACAGAAACCACTATTATCAAAATCGGACTGACTAAATTTGCCGAAACCGCCGCCTGACCTAAGATAAGACCGCCCACTATTCCGATTGTTGCCCCTATGGGACTTGGGATTCTTATGGATGCCTCTTTTATAAGTTCAAAGGAAAGCTCCATTAAAAGAAGCTCCGTTACCACGGGGAAAGGGACCACCTCTCTTGTGGCTTCAATGGCAAAAAGCAAATCCGTTGGTATTGACTCGTGGTGGTAAAGAGAAATTGCCACAAAGGTTCCCGGAAGAAGCAGGGAAATTAATATGCCGAAAATTCGGACAATACGCATAAAATTCGCTTCAAGGGTCCTCACATAGTTATCCTCTGTTGCCTCAATCAAGTCAGGCATGGTGGCAGGAAGGACTAATGCAAAAGGACTTCCCTGAACAATTATAACCACCTTCCCCTCGGCAAGATATGACGCCACTCTGTCAGGCCTTTCGGTTTTCAAAACCTGAGGAAGAGGAAAAAGGGCGCTCTCTTCAATGAACATTTCCACCTGAGAAGAGGAAAAAATATATTCCGTTTCAATTCCGCTTAGTCTCTTTCGGACCTCATCAACAAGAGAGGAATTGGTAAGGCCGTTTAAATACATAAGAGCACAGGGGGTTTTGCTTTTGCTTCCTATCTGTATATTTTCGCTCATTAAATTAGGGTCTTTCAAGATTTTGCGGACTAAGCTTATGTTAGTCATAACCTGCTCTGTAAAGGCTTCCTGAGGGCCGGTCAAAACTGCCTCTGTAACGGGTTTATCTACCCCTCGCCCGCTCCAACCTTTAACATCTGCCACAAAGGCAAGGGGGATGCCATCAACGAAAATTCCGCAGTTGCCAAAGGCCACAAATTCAAGAACCTTCCTCATCTCATCAGTCTGGGAAAGAGCCGCCTGGGAAATAAGGCTTTTATAAACCATTTTCTCATCTATTTCCCTTGCTTTAAGGCTTTGGGCATTTTTAAGAAGTGCCCCTAAAATATCCCTGTTTATAAATTCTTTGTTTGCCATTCCGTCATAGAAAAACAAAAATCCCTTCTTCTCCCCCTTGGCACAGGGAATGGAAAACTCTCTTATGACAACATCAAAATTCCGCTCTGTGCAAAATGCCTCTTTGATAAATTCCAGGTTTTCTTCTATTTTGTCGCTTACCTTTCCTTCTTTATAAAGGCTCGTTTCCTTATCCTTAATTTCCGCTTTTATATAGCTGTTGACTTCGTTATTATAAACCTCTTTCTTTGGGGGTGCGATGGTGAAATCCTTATAAACCCTGTCGCTTTTATATATAAACAAATCTTTAAGGCCCATATTTTTCTCCTTTATTCTTTTTTCTATTTTTTACTGCATAGAAGAAAAATATGTAAAGGCACAAAAAAATGCCCAAGGCATTTGCCTTGGGCATTAAAATTAACTTAGTCAGCAGAATATGGTAAAAGCGCAATATATCTTGCTCTCTTAATTGCAACTGTAAGCTGTCTCTGGTGCTTTGCACAGCAACCGCTGATTCTTCTAGGAAGAATCTTAGCTCTTTCAGTTACATATCTTCTGAGTTTTGCAACATCCTTATAATCGATGTGTTCAACTTTATCAACACAGAACGCACATGCTTTTCTCTTAGGTCTTCTCATGTGGCCTCTGTCCATTTTTTCCTTTTCTGGCATATCAGAATACCTCCTTTTTCGTTAAATCTTAGAACGGCAAATCGTCGTCAGTATCAAGCGGTGAGAAACCGCCATCTTCCATAGGCATAGATGGAATACTTTCAGGAGCAACTGTACCCTGAGAAGAATAATCTCCACCATCTCTTTTGCTTTCGCCGAAAGCAACTTCATTTGCCACAACCTCAGTCGCATAGTTCTTCTTACCGTCAGGACCGTCCCAGCTTCTTGAACTGATTCTTCCGATAACGATAATCATTCTGCCCTTTGCAAAGTATTTGCTTACAAATTCGGCAGTTTTGTTCCAGGCAACACAGTTAACAAAATCTGTCTGTGCATTTTCGCCATAGCCATTGTTAATAGCGATAGAGAAACTGCAAACAGGTGTTCCTGAATTAGTATGTCTGAGTTCCGGGTCTCTTGTAAGTCTGCCCATTAAAATCGCTTTGTTAATCATAGCAATTCCTACCTATCTTCGCACTTGCGAATTATTCTTCGTCTTTTCTGATTGTGATTTGTCTTAAAATACCGTCTGTAATACGGAAAACTCTTTCGAGTTCCTGTGGGAAATCAGCTTTTGCGCTAAAGTTAACCAAAACATAGTAGCCATCTGTCGCATCCTTGATTTCGTAAGCAAGTCTTCTCTTGCCCCATTCATCAACAGATTCGATAGTACCGTTGGCTTCTATTAATGATTTAAACTTATCAACTAAAGCAACTGTTTCTTCCTCAGTTTTTCTGCCGTCAATAACGAAAATAGTTTCGTATTTATTGATAACTTCAACCATTTATTTCACCTCCTTGTGGACTTTTGACTCCCGAATTTCCCCGAGAGTAAGGATTGTACTTTCGTAACCATCAAATTATATCACACCTTGAAAATTTTGTCAAGGTTTTTCCCTAAAATGAGATAGTGTGGGTTATGGTCTCTCTTTCCCCTGCGGGTAAGAATTTCATACGATATTTCTCCTCGAAATTATCCGTCTTGTCCCAGGGAACATCAGGGGCCCCTGCCCAGGTTTCAATGCAGGCAAATGGAGCTTTTGGTTTTCTCCAAATTAAAATGGAGTTGTTTCCCTTAAAGTCAACATGAATCTGGCTTTTGTCTCTGTCATCGCGGAGTGCAATTCCTGTGGATTTTATATCAAAAAGGATAATGGCGTCAATATTAAAATACTCTTCATTAAGTTTAAGTTCACGGGAGTTTTCAAAACAAGGTATTCCCTTTTCGCAGATAACTCCGTTTGGCTCAACCTCAAAACGGTCAAGAGTTTCAGCCTCGTCCAAAACCAGACTGTAATTGTCAATTCCATCTATGTTATACGCCTCGTGAGAGCCTACATTATAAAGCATTTCCTCCTCGCCCTTGTTATCGGTTATATAGGAAACGATGAGCTTTTTGCCTTCAAGAATAAATTTTACACGGAATTCAAATAAGAACGGATACTGCTTTAAAGTTTCCTCATTTGAAGAAATGAAAAATGTTACGCTATTCCCACTTTGCTCCTCAACCATAAATTCTGTTTCTCTTGCAAAGCCGTGGGCTTTCATTTCGTAAGTCTTTCCCTTATATGTATATCTACCGTTTTTAAGGCGTCCCACAATAGGGAAAAGAACAGGGGCCTGACCGTCCCAGAACTTACCATCTCCGCACCAGATATATTCCTTTCCGTCCTTATCCGTAACGGAAGTAAGCTCTGCCCCAAGGCTTTTTATTTTCGCCGTCAGAAATTCATTTTTAATTGTTATAATAGCCATAAGAAAATCCTCTTTTCTCTTTTTTTAAAGTATATCATAAAAAGTAAAACTTTTCAATCATATTTGGATTTATTTCTCATAGTATTTTAGTATGAAAAAATACTTTTTACTTTATCTTATAACAATTTTATCCCCCTGCCTGCTTCCCCTTCTGGCCCTTTTTGCGGGAACCGTTTCGGGGGAGAGCTCCTCTGCGCCCAGAAGCAATACAAGCATCCTTGTTTATAACGAAAAAACGGACAAGATAAGCGAGGAAAATTTGGAAGAATATCTTGTGGGTGTTGTCTCTGCGGAGATGCCTGCCTCCTATGAAATTGAGGCTCTTAAAGCTCAATCCGTTGCGGCACGAAGCTATATTTTAAGCAGAAAAGGAAAAGGAAATCCTGACCATCCCGATGCGGATGTATGCACAAACCCCTCTCATTGCAAGGCCTACATCTCCTCTGCCGAGGCTATGGAAAACTGGGGCAACAAAGGGGAGGAATATCTTAAAAAAATAAGCTCCGCCGTCAGAGAAACCGAAGGAGAATATCTCTCATATAACGACGAGATTGCTGTGGCTTGTTTCTATGCGGTGAGCAGCGGAAAGACCGAAAACGCCAAAGATGTCTGGGGCGGAGATGTCCCTTATCTTGTTTCCGTTGACAGCAGCGCCGATCTTACATACGAGGGACTTTCGGAAACGGTTTCCTTTCCCGTCTCTGAGGCGAAATCAACTTTGGGAGTGGAAAACTTAGCTCTCGGCGAAACCGTCAGAACTCAGGGAGGCTCTGTCAGCAGCATAAAAATCGGGGGCGAAACATTTTCAGGGACCCAAATCCGAAGTCTTTTTAATTTAAACTCCGCCAATTTTGAAATCTCTATTTCAGGAGATAACTTGATTTTTACCACCAAAGGAAAGGGTCACGGCGTTGGCATGAGCCAATACGGCGCCAATATGATGGCAAAAGAGGGGAAAAACTATACAGAAATCCTTTTACACTATTATTCAAATGTAACAATTGAAAAAGGCGCAGAAATATGATATACTAAATATACAAAACAGATAAAGGGGACACAATATGGAAAAGATAGTTATTACAATCGGCAGACAGCTCGGTTCTGACGGCCGTAAAATAGGAAGAATGCTTGCTGAAAGGCTTGACATTCCCTTTTACGATAAAGAGCTCATCGTTGAGGCGGCAAAGGAGAGCGGGCTCTCCGAGAAAATGTTTGAAAATTCCGACGAAAAGCCAACAAACAGTTTTCTTTACTCCCTTGTTATGAGCATGCAACCGGGGACAGGTCTTTATAATCATTACAGCGACTTTCTAAACAGCGACCATATTTTCAAAATCCAGTCCGATGTTATTAAAAAGATTGCCCAAAACGGCTCCTGTATAGTGGTGGGCCGTTGTGCAGACTATGTTCTTAG
>JAZSPE010000182.1:0-4310 GCA_045537265.1 Clostridia bacterium
TGTAGTCTTTGTGCAAGAAAGTGTCCTGTTGGTGCAATTTCCGGCGAGATTAAATCTCCATTCGTAATTGACCCAGACAAGTGTATTAAGTGTGGCGTATGTATGGATAGCTGTAAGTTTGGCGCTATTGAGAAACATTAAGGAGGAACTTTTGCTATGGAAAATGTAAATATTAAGATAAACGGACAAAGCTTAAGCGTTCCGGCAAATTATACAGTCCTTCAAGCAGCAAAGGAAGCGAATATTGATATTCCAACTCTTTGTTACTTAAAGGATCTCAGCGAAACAGGTTCTTGCAGAATGTGTGTCGTTGAAATCAAGGGAGGAAGAGCTCTTCAGGCAGCTTGTGTATATCCTGTATCTGAAGGCCTCGAAGTTTTAACAAACACTCCAAAAGTTAGAGCTGCCAGAAAAGCAACTCTTGAACTTATTTTATCAAACCACGACAGAAAGTGCTTAACTTGCGTTAGAAACCAGAACTGTGAGCTTCAGACACTTTCTGAGGATTTAGGTATTACAGATATCGCTTATGAGGGCGAAATGAACGAATACACAATTGACGAACTTTCTCCGTCAATCGTAAGAGATAACAACAAGTGTGTTCTTTGTCGTCGTTGCGTAAGCGTATGTAAAAACATTCAGACAGTTTCTGTTATTGATGCAACAGAGAGAGGTTTTAAAACAACAATTGCTTCTCCTTTCAATAAGTCACTTGGCGAAGTTCCTTGTGTAAACTGCGGTCAGTGTATCGCGGCTTGTCCTGTTGGCGCACTTCGTGAAAAGGACAACACAGAAGATGTTTGGGCTGCTATTGCTGATGAAGACAAGTATGTTGTTGTTCAGACAGCTCCTGCTGTTCGTGTTGCTCTCGGCGAAGAATTCGGTTACCCGATTGGAACTGCTGTAACAGGCCAGATGGCTGCTGCTCTTCGCAGAATGGGATTTGATAAGGTGTTTGATACTGATACCGGTGCAGACCTTACAATTATGGAAGAGGGAACAGAGTTTATTAACAGACTTAAAAATGGCGGTAAGCTTCCGCTTATCACATCTTGTAGTCCTGGCTGGGTTAAGTTCTGTGAACACAATTTCCCTGATTTTCTTGAAAATCTTTCAAGCTGTAAGTCTCCTCACCAGATGTTTGGTGCAGTAATCAAGTCTTACTATGCTGAAAAAATGGGCATTGACCCTGCTAAAATCGTTGTTGTTTCAGTTATGCCTTGTATCGCTAAGAAATTTGAGGCAGGCAGACCTGAAATGGAAAGCAAATACCGTGATGTTGATTTTGTTATCTCAACTCGTGAGCTTGCAAGAATGATTAAGCAGGCAGGTATAAGATTTGCTGAGCTTCCTGAAGAAAAGTTTGACAATCCATTTGAAGAAGCAACAGGTGCTGGTGTTATCTTCGGTGCAACAGGCGGTGTTATGGAAGCTGCTCTCAGAACTGTAACTGAAGTTTTAGAAGGCAAGACATTTGATAAGGTTGAATATGAAGCAGTTCGCGGAACTGAGGGCATTAAGGAAGCAACTCTTACAGTTGCAGGAACAGAAGTTAAAATTGCTGTGGTTTCAGGCCTTGGTAATGCAAGAAAACTCTTAAACGACATAAGAGACGGAAAAGTAAACTATCATTTCATCGAAATTATGGCTTGCCCTGGTGGTTGTGTAACAGGTGGCGGTCAGCCAATCGTATCTGCAAAAGTACAGGCTGAATGTGATGTTAAGGCACTTCGTGCTGCTGCTATTTACAGCGAAGACGAGAGAGCAACTCTCAGAAAGAGCCACGAAAATCCTGATGTTAAGCTTCTCTATTCTGAGTTCTTTGGCGAACCAGGTAGCCACAAGGCACACGAACTTCTTCATACTCATTATACAGAAAGACCAAAGTTCTAAAATAAAAGGCAGACACGAAAGTGTCTGCTTTTTTTATTGTTCCCTGTCTTTATGGGGAGAAATTTTAAAACGCTTTTTATATACTCGGCTAAAATAGTTATAGTCGGAAAAGCCGACTCTGGTGGAAATTTCAGAAACGGATAGTTTACTTCCCTGAAGAAGACGCTTTGCTTCATTAAGCCGGAGTTCTTTAATGTATGAAGCAATTCCAAGGCCACGCTCTGCCTTAAAGATTTCATAGAGTTTTGTTCTGTTTGTTTTTGTGTACTCGCAGAGATCATATATATTTATTTGGTCGGATAAATGCTTTAAAATGTATTCTTTTGCCAAAACGAGGACTCTTGATTCTGCTCTTTTCATATCTCTTTCTGCACCAATCATTTCTTTTAAAAGCATATAGTCGGTACAGATTTCAAGAAGTTTAGAGGCAGCTAGAATTTGGTTTTTATTTTTGTATTTTATTTCGGTGGTGTTGCACTCAACTCCGTATTTTTCAAATATTTCTGCCCCTAAATTTTTGAGCTCGGCTTTGTCTTTAATGTCAGTAATCTGACCAAGCATTATATACCCAATAATTCGGTTTTCATTTTTGATGGGCATTACGGCCTCAACCAGACCTGCGTGGCATTTATAGACGAAAATATTCTCCATATTTTTGCATTTTTCAAAGGCGGCAAGGTCGCTTTTTCGACATTTTTCCATAAGAGTAGGGTTAGTGCGGATAACACTGCAAAAATTACAGGCTGTTTCAGGATAGGAGAAGATTTCTTTAAACTCCGAATCAAAAATAACCGTCCTGACACCGGTCAGCATATGAAAATATTTCAGGGTTTCGTATAGATTGAGAGTATCTAACTTGATTTTCATAAATTTATCCCTCCTGTCCGTACAAATTTACAATTTTTCATACAAATTTAACTATTATTATAACAGATATTTTGATAAAATCAATATATAAGATAAAAAAATATGAAAAAAGGATGTGTTTTTATGAAAAAAATGACATTTGCACTTTACTTTGGTAACCGTGGGTTTATGCCTGCTGAGCTTATCGAAGGCGCTCGCGAAGACATGGTAAAGGCAGTTACAGATGCCGGATATGATTACTTAATTATGGACAAGGAAGCAACACGCTACGGCGCTGTTGAAACCCGTGACGAAGGAAGAATTTACGCTCAGTGGCTTAAGTCTCATGAAGGTGAATATGACGGCGTAATCCTTTGTATGCCTATTTTCGTTGATGAAAACGGTGCAATCGCTGCCCTTCAGGATGCAGGTGTTCCAATTTTAATGCAGGCATATCCTGATGAAATCGGAAAAATGGACTTCCAGCACAGAAGAGATGCATATTGCGGTAAGTTCTCTGTTACTGATGTTTTCGAGCAGTATCAGGTTCCATATACAGTTATGAAACCTCATGTTGTTCATCCTCTTACAAAAGAATTCACACAGAATCTCCACGATTTTGCTGCTGTTTGCCGTGTTGTAAACGGAATGAAGAGATTTAATATTGGTTGTATTGGCGCAAGAACAACTGCGTTTAAGACAGTTCGTTTTGATGAAATCACAATGCAGCGTCATGGCATTAATGTTGAAAGCTTTGACTTGTCCGAGTTTTTTGAATTTGTTAAGGCAAAAGCCGATGATGACGAAAAGGTTATCGCTAAGAAGGCTGCTCTTGAAAAATATACACACTTCTCTAATGTTCCGGAAGATAAGAAGATTATGCTTTCAAAAATCAGCGTTGTAATTGATGATTATATTGAAGAATATCATCTTGATGCTATTTCTCTCCGTTGCTGGAACGAAATGGAAACATATTTAAGAGTTTGTCCTTGCGTACTTATCAGTGAACTTAACGACAGAGGCATCACAGCTTCTTGTGAAATTGATATGTGTTCTGCAATTACTATGCGTGCATTATCTCTTGCAACAGAAGGTCCTGCCGCTTGTCTTGACTGGAATAACAACTACGGAGATGATCCAAACAAGGTTATCCTTTTCCACTGCGGTTCAACAGCTCAGAAGCTTATGGCTGCAAAGGGCACAGTAACATCTCATAAGATGTTCGATAAGGGCGACCCAGGAAGCGGTTGGGGAACAAACGAAGGTAGAATTGCTTCCTTCCCAATGACATTCTCTAACTGTAAGACTGAAAATGGTAAGATTACAATTTACTTCAGCGAAGGTGAATTCACAGACGATGTAATCGAAGATGCATTCTTCGGTTGCGGTGGTGTTGCTAAGATTGACGACCTTCAGACAAAGCTCATTAACCTTGCAAGAGGCGGATTTAAGCATCATACAACAGTTGCAAACGGCCATGTTAAGAGCATCTTAGAAGAAGCTTTCAAATATTATCTTGGCTACGATGTTGTTAGCATAGAGGGTTAATTATGATAGTTGGCGGTCTTGAT
>JAZSPE010000097.1:0-10736 GCA_045537265.1 Clostridia bacterium
CTGCGGAAAAAGCTGTGGCATAGTCCATATAATTTGAGTCAAAGCCAAATCTTTGCCCCGTTTTCCCCGCCATAGCAGAAATTATATTAGGAGTCTTTTCAAGGACTCCGTTTGCGCCACTATATGAGATTACAATCTCCCCTGTGGCTCTGTCTAAGATATAGCAGTTTCTCTGAGCCCCAAGACCCATTCTTCCTGCATAGAGAGAAATGGAGTTGGAGGCTTTTGCAAGGCGTTCCTCATTTGTCCCCTTTGATGTTAAAGCATTGCGGATGGAAACAATCAAATCCCCTTCTATGGCGGCTTCCTGCTGAGAGATAAAGTCTTCCTGATACACTTCGATAATATTGCTCATCATAAATATACCCGCAAGGAGCATTGTTATAAAAACAAGAGCAACAAACATAACGACCATTTTCCATTGAAGTCTTTTGAACATATTTCCACCACCTTTAACCCTTAAGAGCTAATACTTTTTCCTCTTCCTCTGTCTTTGCCTGTTCTTTAACTTTCCTTTCGGGGAAAATTCTTTTCAGCACCGCCCTCAAAACAACGGATACAGGGAGGCATAAGCAAATTACCCACAAAACAATAAGCACCGACACTTTTGGCAAAAAGGCATATTTCATCAGCGCCGAAGTGCCGAAGAAAAACATAGAATGTAAAAACCATATATTTACGCTGTGCCGAGAAAGACACATTAAGATTTTTTTAATAATTCCGTGTGCGTAGTTTAAATATTTAGCGCAAAGATACACAAAAATCGAAACATAAAAACTGTCAAAACTAAAAATTATTGTTCCTATAGTATCCTCTTTATATGCTCTTAAATACATTATGGCAAGGAGGATTACTCCACAGACAATATGCTCTCCCTTTTTCAGCTTTCCAAAGCCTTTGTCGATTTTTTCAAATAGTCCGTATTTTGCGAAGCAAAGTCCCATAAGAACGCAAGGAAGCCAGAGGAAATACTCCATCGTATATGCAACAGTTTTTATAACAAACTGGCTTGTTCCCGAAACTTTGCTTAAGGAGAGATTTATTATAAAAGGAATTGAAAGGCAACAAAGCACTCCTAAAAAACTGTTTTTGGGCATTACCCGATTTATAAGAGGGAGTGTCAGCATAACCGCAATATAAAACCGAACATACCACCCAAAAGGCACAAGAGTAGTGTCATAGCCAAACATATTTTTAAAAATAAGCTTTAGACTTATGTCCGTATTCCCCACAAAAAAGTGGAGCGGGATTGCAACTGCAAAGAGGATTAGAAGATACCCTATCCAAAACCTCAGCAGTTTTTTCAGGCTCGTTATGTAGCTTCCCCCTTTTTTATAGGAAAAGAACATTCCATAGCCTGTCAAAAAAGCAAAAATCCCTACGCAGATATGCCCAAATTGCCCCAACACATATTCCGCTGTATTAACCCGAAGAGGAACACCTATGTATGAAATTCCCTCAACATACCAGTTGGGGAAGCCGAAAAAATGGTGGAAAAGCATAAGCAAAATCGCCACGCCTTTCATCATCTCGGAGCTTTCTCTCGGGAAGGAAAAAGATTTTCTCATTTTCCTCTCTCCTTTTATTGCAAACTAAAATATTTTGACAGGGGATAATCCCCTGTCAAAATTTCTTAGTCTGTCCAGTCAAATTCGTCTTCGTTTCTTTCAACGAAGAGTTCATAAGCCTTATCTAAAATATCCTCGTCTTCCTCAGGAAGAAGGAGTGAACCGTCAAGATTTTCAGGGTCTTCAACCATTTTAAGGATAACAACCTCTTCAATCTCATCAGTTTCCTCTTCAAGATAAGGAACACAGATAACATAGTAGTTTCCGTCTACTGTTACTGTGTCAAGATGCTCAAACATCTCTTTTTCGCCGTCTTCGTTTATAAGCTCAACCAAATAGTTTTCATTATCTTCCATATGGCTCATATCTTTTCTCCTTTTATTTTGTTGTATCTATTACTGCTCTTTTTATTTTCTTTGTTGTTGTCTTTTCAAAAGCTTCGTCGCGGACAATAACATTGCTTACCCTCTTATATGCAGGGAGGAAGCTAATCGCCTCAGCGATATCGCTCTTAACCTGTTCCTTTGGATTTTCAATGCCAAGCTCTGCAATCTTTTCCTCAGATAAGAACACCTGACAGGAAAGACTTGTATCAACGCCGTCCTTATTCTTGATTCCGTATACAACAACTTCTTCAATATAAGGAACAGACATAATATAGTTTTCAATTTCTTCAGGGAAAATATTCTTTCCGTTATCCAAAAGAATGATATTCTTCTTTCTGCCTGTTATAACAAGCTGGCCGTCCTTATTAACATAGCCGAAGTCCCCTGTTTTAAACCAACCGTCGTCGCTTAAAACTTCCATTGTAAGCTCTGGCTGTTTGTAATAGCCAAGCATAACAACATCTCCGCGAACACAAATTTCGCCGATGCCATCCTCATCAGGAAGGTCAATCTTAATCTCACAGCAAGGAAGTGGCTTTCCAACTGTGGAGCAATCGTTAAATGTGTCATGGTTTACGCTTACAAGCGGAGAACATTCTGTTATGCCATAACCGTTTGTAAGGCTTATGCCGATTGAGTTAAAGAACTCGCCAAGCTCCTGACGAAGCGGTGCCCCGCCACAAACGATTTTGCGGAGGTTTCCGCCAAAAGCGTCGTGAACTGATTTAAAGAGCTTATATCTTAAATCGATTCCGAAGATTCTGAGGAAGTTGCTCACCTTAACCATAACTTTAAGGATAGTTTCTTTTCCTGAGCTTTTTGCATTAGACCATATTTTCTTATAGAAAACCTCTGCAAAAGCAGGAACAACATAAATATATTTTGGTTTATAAAGGTTAAGGTTTTTAAGAACCGCCTTTAAGTTTTCATTAATGCAAAGAGTTGCGTGGAAATGGATTGCAACCAAAATTCCGGGAACTGCCTCGTATGTATGGTTATAAGGAAGAACGCTAAGACCTGTATCATAAATTGTTGAGGTCTGTAATCCATAATATACACTGCTTATAAGGTTATGCTCTGAAAGCATAACGCCCTTTGCAACCCCTGTTGTTCCGGATGTGAAAACAAGCATACGCATATCTTTTACATCTTTTTCTAAATTAAGGAAGCCTTTTTCGCCACCTTCATAAAGTTCTTTTCCTTTTGCAATAAGCTTCTTAAAGGAGAGAGAAAGGTCAGTATCATCCTCTCCGTCTATTGCAACAAATGTCTTAATCATCGGGAAATTATCTTTATTTTCTCTGATAAAATCTTCGTAAGCCTTTGTATAGAAAAGCACCTCAGCATCGCTTTCTCTTAAAACGAAAGACATCTGCTCAGGAGGAAGCTCCTTATCAACAGGAACATAAACTCCGTCCCCTTGGAGCACAGTTAAATATACGCAAATCCAGTTGTAGCTGTTTTCGCCCACCATTGCAATATGCTTCTTAGTAAGCCCTAAATCATAAAGAGCTGTGCCGAGATAAAAAGTTGTGTCACGGAACTCCTTAAAAGTAACTTCCCTTACCTCGCCCTTTTCTTTGAACTTATAAGCAATATTATCCCCCGCTTCGTCTACTGCCATCTGCATCATATGACGAATGGAATCAATTGGTTTAATTGTTGAAACAAAATCTTTTTTTCTTGCCATAAAGCCACCTCATTTTCAATTTCCTTATATTTTTATAATACCATAACGAATTTCCATTTACAAGCTTTTTTTGTAAAATTTAACGCCCCATATCCAAAACGGATACGGGGCGCAAAGCGTCTTTAAATTTCATCAGAAAGAGTTGCCGCCATAACAGCTTTAATAGTATGCATACGGTTTTCCGCCTCGTCAAAAACGATGGACTGAGAGCTTTCAAAAACCTCATCGGTAACTTCCATACAGTCAATTCCAAACTTTTCGTGAATTTCTTTTCCAACTGTTGTTTTAAGGTCGTGGAAAGCAGGGAGACAGTGCATAAACTTACAGTTTTCTCCCGCGTTATCCATAATCTTTTTATTAACCTGATAAGGAGATAAATCTTTTATTCTCTCTTCCCAGACCTCAGAGGGTTCTCCCATGGAAACCCATACATCAGTATAAATAACATCGGCACCTTTTGTAGCTTCCATCGGGTCTTCTATAAATTTAAGGGTTGCTCCGGTTTCCTTTGCAACAGCCTCGCATTCTTTAATAAGATTTTCGTCAGGGAAATATTTTTTCGGCGCACAAGCTATGAAGTTCATTCCCATTTTGGCACATCCTACCATCAATGAGTTGCCCATATTATATCTTGCGTCCCCCATATAAACCAAAGTTTTTCCTTTAAGAGCGCCGAAATGTTCTTTGATTGTCAAAAAGTCTGCTAAGATCTGTGTCGGGTGGAACTCGTTTGTAAGTCCGTTCCATACAGGAACTCCTGCATAGCGAGAAAGTTCTTCAACGATTTCCTGACCAAAGCCACGGTATTCAATTCCGTCAAACATTCTGCCGAGGACTCTTGCGGTATCGGCAATACTTTCCTTTTTGCCAATCTGAGAGCCTGACGGGTCAAGATAAGTTACATGCATCCCAAGGTCTGCCCCTGCAACTTCAAAGGCACAGCGTGTTCTTGTTGAAGTTTTTTCAAATATCAAAGCGATATTCTTCCCCTGGCAAAGTCTGTGGTCAACGCCCTTTTTCTTGGCATTTTTAAGTTCTGCCGCAAGGTCAATAAGACCCCCTATTTCCTCAGGAGTAAAATCCAAAAGCTTTAAAAAACTTTTTCCTTTAAGATTCATTTTCCTCATCCTCTCTATTTTCCGCAAACTTCCTTAATAGTTTCAATGGCTTTTTTGAGAACATCCATCGGAATATTAAGAGCAGGGAGAAGTCTTACCTTGGTTTTTGCAGTAAGACATAAAACTCCTTTTTCGATGCAGCCTGAAACCACTTCCCCTGCATCTCTTTCAGTTTCAATTCCTATCATAAGCCCCATTCCGCTGACGGACTTTATCCCTTTTGCGCCACTTAAGGCATCAAAAACATATTCGCTCTTTTTCTTGACACCATCTAAAAATGCTCTGTCAAGACGCTTTATAATGCTGAGCGCACCGCTGCAACAAACAGGGTTTCCCCCGAAAGTTGAGCCGTGGTCCCCAAAACCTAAAACGCTCTCGGTCTTTTCCCCAAAGAGAGTTGCTCCAAGAGGAAGGCCCCCGCCGATACCTTTCGCCGTTGAAACTATGTCAGGCTGGATTCCATAATTCATATAAGCATAAAGCTCTCCGCATCTGCCGTTTCCTGTCTGGACCTCGTCAACCATAAACAAAATATCATTCTCTTTTGCAAATTCATAAAGGCCCACTATAAATTCACGGCTAAGAGCAATAACTCCGCCCTCGCCCTGAACACATTCAATCATTATTCCTGCGGTTTTATTCTCTAATGCAAGTTTTTTAATACCCTCTAAGTCCTCAGCATCCCCATAGACAAAGCCTTTTGTAAGTGGATTAAACAGTTCGTGGAACTTGTCCTGACCTGTTGCAGAAAGGGTTGTTATTGTTCTTCCGTGGAAGCTGTTTTTAAGGGTAATTATAGTGCTGTATTCCTCGCCCTTTTTGTCCTGAGCATACTTTCTCGCAACTTTAATAGCGCACTCATTGGCCTCTGCCCCCGAGTTTGAGAAGAAAACTTTTTTCATTCCCGTTTTCTCGCAAAGGAGCTCTGCTAACTCTGCACAAGGCTCGGTGTAATAAAGGTTTGACATATGCTGCACCTTATCAAGCTGAGCTTTTACCGCCTCTTTCCAAGTCTCGTCGCCGATTCCAAAAGAGGTTACGCCGATACCCGAACCCATATCTATATATTCTTTTCCGTCTGTGTCGTAAACCAAAGAGCCTTTTCCGTATGCAATTTCAATAGGAAATCTTTTATAAGTGTTTGCAACAAAGCTCTTGTCTTTTTCTATAAACTTACTCATCTTTATCTCCTGTAACCATTGTTCCTGCGCCCTCGTTTGTAAGGGTTTCCATAAGAATTGAATGAGGAACTCTGCCGTCCATTATAATAACCTTTTTAACCCCTTTATGAATTGCCTCTATACAGCAGTTCACCTTAGGAATCATTCCTCCACAGATAACGCCCTCGTCAAAGAGCTTTTCCGCATCCTTTAAGGTTATTTCGGGAATGAGAGTGGATTCGTCATCCTTATCCCTTAAAATTCCCGCAACATCTGTCATCATTATAAGTCTTTTTGCGTTCAGCGCCCCTGCAATATATGCCGCCGCTGTGTCGCCGTTTATGTTGTATGTATTTCCGTCTCTGTCGCAACCGATAGTTGAGATAACAGGGATATATCCTCTTTCTAACAGGTCCTCGACAGGCTTAATATTGATTTTGGTAATATCTCCAACAAAGCCAAGGCGCTCGTCCTTAACTTTCGCCTCAATAAGACGGCCGTCCATACCGGAAATTCCCATAGCCTTTCCGCCCTTTGCTTCAAGAAGATTAACGAGAGTTTTGTTAACCTTTCCCGCAAGAACCATCTGAACAATATCAACAGTTTCCTTGTCAGTTACGCGAAGTCCGTCAACAAACTCTGCCTTTTTGCCTAATCTTTCCATAAGTTCGTTGATTTCAGGTCCGCCGCCGTGGACCAAAACAATCTTAACGCCGATAAGCCATAAAAGGACAATATCCTCCATAACCTGTTCTTTAATCTGCTCGTTAACCATAGCGTTTCCGCCATACTTAACAACCACAACTTTATTGGTATATTTCTGGATATAAGGAAGGGCCTGAGCCAGAACTTCCGCCCTTTCCGCATTTGAAAATTCGTTGTTCACTTAAAACACCTCTTTAAGTCCGGTAATCCCCGTTAATTTTTACATAATCATAAGTCAAATCACAGCCCCAGGCTGTTGCATTATATTCGCCACTGCCGAGAGAAACAAGAATTTCGATTTCCTTCTCTAAAAGGATTTCTTTTGCAATTTCCTCTGAGAATTCTATTCCTGCGCCATTTTTGCAAACATCAATGGTGCCCTTTGGCGAGTGGAAAGAAACATCAATTTTTGAAACATCAACATCTGCTCCGCTGTAACCGATTGCGCACAAAACTCTGCCCCAGTTGGCGTCTGCCCCAAACATAGCCGCTTTTAAGAGGCTTGAACAGATAATGCTCTTTGCAACAGTCTTTGCAATCTCCTCGGTTCTGCCGCCGCAAACCTTACATTCAAGAAGCTTTGTTGCACCCTCGCCGTCCCCTGCAATCATCTTGCAAAGGTGGACTGTTATTGTGTTAAGAGCTTTCATAAACTCTTTAAAGTCGTCTCCGTCTTCGGTAATTTCAATGTTTCCTGCCATACCGTTGGCAAGAACAGTTACCATATCGTTTGTGGAAGTATCTCCGTCAACGCTTACCATATTGAAAGTGTTTTTAATATCCTCGGAAAGCGCTTTTTGGAGCATCTTCGGGGAAATGTTTGCATCTGTTGTTATGAAAACAAGCATTGTCGCCATATTGGGATGAATCATTCCGCTTCCCTTGGCAATTCCGCCCATTCGGCAAACCTTTCCGCCAAGATTGAACTCAACCGCAATTTCTTTCGGGATTGTGTCTGTTGTCATTATAGCTTCAGCAGCATCGGCTCCGCCATTTTCGGAAAGTCCGCCGACAAGCTTCGGCATTCCCTTTTGGATTGGCTCTGTGTCAAGAGGCTGACCGATTACGCCTGTTGATGCAACGATAATGTCGCTCGGGTCAATCCCAAGAGCATCGGCAGTCATTTTGCTCATTTTCTCTGCAATTTCGATGCCGTCTGCGTTACAGGTGTTAGCGTTTCCGCTGTTGCAGATAACCGCCTGGGCCTGTCCGTTTTCGATATGCGCCTTTGTTACAAGAAGGGGCGCACCTTTAACGAGATTGGTTGTATAAACCGCAGCCGCATTGGCTTTTGTTTCGCTATATATTAAGGCAAGGTCTTTCTTTGTGTGGTTTTTACGGATTCCGCAGTGAATACCGTTTGCCTTAAAACCTTTTGCGGCACAAACACCGCCATTTATTATATTCATATTATATTTCCTCTCTATACATTAAGTCCTGTTTCCTCGGGCACCCCAAGGAGAATATTCATATTCTGAATTGCCGAGCCTGACGCCCCTTTTCCAAGGTTGTCAAATCGGGCAGTTAGGATAATTCTGTCTTCGTTTCCGAAAGCGGAAATTTCCATATCGTCTCTTCCCGAAAAGGCAAGAGCGGATAAGAAACCCTCTTCATCGGGAGTTTCTTCGAAATGAACTATCTTGCTGTTATAAGTTTCTCTGTAAATTCTTCGGACATCTTCTAAGTTGCCCTTTAAATTCTTTGTAAAGAGCGGAACTGTAACTTCCATTCCGCTGTAAAAATCAGCAACGATTGGGGAGAAACAAGGAAGACTTTCAAGACCTGAAATCTTCGCCATCTCTTTAAGATGCTTATGAGACTGGGCAAGGCCATACTGTCTCGGCGCACCAAGGAGAGCGTTTCGGTTTTCGTCTTCGTAGTTTGCAATCATTTGCTTTCCGCCGCCGCTATACCCTGTTATGGAGTGGCAGGTAAGGTCAGCATCGGGAGAGATAATTCCCTCTCTTACGAGTGGCTCAATAAGTGCAACAAAACCGCTGGCGTGGCAGCCCGGGTTTGCAATTCGCTTTGAATTTTTAATTCTGTCTCTTCTGCCACTTAGCTCAGGGAAACCATATTCAAACTCGAGATTTACTCTGTGGGCAGTTGATGTATCAATTATAGCTGTGTTTTTGTTTTCTACAAGAGAAACTGCTTCTATTGCCGCAGCGTCAGGCAAACAAAGAAAAGCAATGTCAGAGGAGTTTAACGCCTCATATCTTGCATCCTTGTCTTTTCGGATTTCATCGGGCAAAATTATAAGCTCGATGTCCGCTCTGTTTGATAATCTTTCGTGAATACGAAGTCCTGTTGTTCCGGCACTGCCGTCAATAAATACCTTAGTCATATCCGTTTCTCTCTTAACAAAAAATTAAATATTTTACCAATTATCATTATACTCCTATACCCCTTATCTGTCAAGGAAATAAGTCGAAAAACAGAAACAAAAAACTCCCTTATATAAAGGGAGTTTTTTGACAATATATCAAGAAAATATATTAAGTGTCAAAAAGATTTATAAAATAACTTCCGGGCAAAAAAACAAAGACGGGATAAACCCGTCTTTGTTAAATAAGCTTTAAGCTTGAATATTAGTCTTCAGGAATAGTCTGGATTGTGTAAGTAGCACCCTTAACAATTACTAATTCCATAACCTTGTCGTTACCTTCATAAGTTCTGATAATTGCGAAGTCAGCTACATCATCAGCCTTATCAGCAACTGTTCCGTAAAGAGTTCCGTTTTCTTTATAGATACCCTTAGCATCGCTTTCGCCATCAGTGAGTCTTTCATCAAGCTTGAAGCTTGTAGAAGAACCCTTCTTGATTTCGATGTCTCTGCCTGTGTTGTCGATTACATAGATGTTATCGAACTTGCTGAGGCTATATTCTGTGCCAGCAACTGTGATCTTCTTGCTTGACTTTTTAACTACAGATGCATAACCCTTAACGATGTTTTCCTTGTTAAGAGAGTCATAAGCATCTTCTTCGCCATCAAGATCGTTTACAACTGCAAGGTCAAATGCAGCGTAGTTAGCTCTGTCGTTAGCACCAGCTGTTACAACTGCGAGAGCTGTTACAACCTTGTTGCTGTTAACCTTAACCTTAACAACATCACCGATTTCAAGACCTTCGTTGTCTGTATATACCTTAGCTGTTGTTGTAACAGCGATTTCTTCACCGTTGTAAAGAAGAGCCATTTCGTAGATACCTTCTTCGTCTTCGTTAGAAGAGTCAACGATATCTGTGATGATAGCTAAGCCAGAAGCAGCGTTGAGGCCACCAGAAACGCCTGTGAGAACGAGAAGGTTAGCATCTTCAACAACTTTTTCATTGCTGTAGTATACAGCTTCTAAAGTAATACCGTCTTCGATGTCAGCAAGTGTTCCAACATAGCTTGCAGCCTTGTCAAGTCCATCTGCATCGTTTTCAACAAAGAATACTGTTGTGTCAGCGTCAAATGTTACGCTACCGATTTCAGCATCTTCTGCATCGTAAATATTTTCAACTGTAAGAGCTGCTGTAAGAATTTCATCGTCAGCGCCAGGAGTTACGATAGAAGCAACTTCGCCATTAGCAAGTGTTAATTCAACGAGACCACCTTCAAGTGCATCGAGATCTACTGTGTAACCATCTTCACCAGCAACTGTATAAGAGATGTCTTCATCATCAACTTCAACATCCTTAACCTTTACTTTCTTACCGTTAACTTTGAATTCGCCTGTGATATCGAAATCTTTAGCGCCATCCTTTGTTAACATTGTAAGTCTAAGTGTAGCCTTTGTGATACCAGCCTTAGGTGCATATAATACATCTGCAACATAAGCATAGTTACCAGAAACAGCCTTAATATCATCAACGAAAGCAATTCTGCCGAACTTGTCGATATAGAACTTAGCGTTGTCGCCAATTTCGATTTCTTCATCGAAATCTACAGCAGCATCATACCACTTGCCGTCTACTTTATAAGCAAATTCGCTTACAGAAGTTGCAGAAGACTTCTTAGATGTAAGTTTGCCTTCGATTACATTCTGCATAACATCAGCAACGAGGTAACCTGCGTATGCGCTAGGTCCAGCTATGATAGAAAGAACATCGCCTTCAGCAACAGC
>JAZSPE010000037.1:0-3034 GCA_045537265.1 Clostridia bacterium
CCTTAAGACCTAAAAGAAGATGAAGTTTTTCTTCTTTTTTGCCTATATCAAAAGCCGTGCGGCGTTTGATGGCATCCATGCGGAATAAAATCCATTCCCTGAGTATTTCGGAAACCCCCATAACACGGGGATGACCGTTTATGAGAATGTTAAAGTTGCAGGCAAAGGAATCCTGCAGGGGTGTGACTTTGTAAAGACGAGTCATAAACTTATCCGCATCTACGCCTCTTTTTAAATCTATTGTGAGCTTAAGACCGCTCTGGTCGGTTTCGTCACGGATATCGGAAATTTCTTTTAATTTCCCGCCCTTTATAAGCTCAACTATCTTTTCAATTATTGCCTCAACTGTTGTTGTATACGGAATTTCATAAATATCAATACAGTTGCTCTTTTTATCGTATTCGTATCTGCCGCGAACCTTAATGCTTCCTCTGCCTGTTTTATAAATTTCAGCCATAAGGTCACGGTTATATATAACATCGCCACCTGTTGAAAAGTCAGGGGCTTTTAAAATCTCGGTCAAATCGCAATCGGGGTCTTTCATAACCGCAATTGTTGCGTCGCAGATTTCCGATAAATTAAAGCTGCAAATATTTGACGCCATACCAACGGCGATACCCTGGTTTGGATTAACCAATATATTCGGGAATGACACGGGGAGAAGGGTTGGCTCTTTTAAGCTTCCGTCATAGTTATCCACCATATCAATTGTATTTTTATCAATATCTTTGAAAACCTCTGTGCAGATAGAGCCAAGCTTAACCTCAGTGTATCTCGATGCGGCGTATGCCATATCACGGGAATACTGTCTGCCGAAGTTACCCTTTGATTCAACAAAGGGGTGGAGGAGCGCCTGGTGGCCTTCTGTAAGTCGGACCATTGTTTCATAAATCGCCGCATCGCCATGGGGATTAAGCTTCATGGTTGAGCCAACAACATTGGCAGACTTAGTAAGCCTTCCTGACAAGAGGCCCATTTTATACATTGTATAAAGGAGCTTTCTGTGGGAGGGCTTAAAGCCATCTATTTCAGGAATGGCACGGGAAACTATAACGCTCATTGCATAGGGCATATAGTTTGTTTCCAAAGTTTCAATTATCCTCTGCTCTCTTGCAGGGGCACTTTTAAAAACCTTAACCTCTTCCTTTGCCTTCTTTCCTTTTGCCATTTCCTTCAGTCCTTTCAAATTCTATTACATAACATCAAGCATATCAATATACTCGTGGCCGTGTTCGGCGATATGCTCTTTTCTTCCTGCTAAGTTGTCCCCTAAGAGAAGCTCGAAAACTTCCTGAGTTCTTTCTATATCATCGGGCATAACCTTGATAAGTCGTCTTGTTTCAGGATTCATTGTGGTTTCCCACATCATTTCAGGCTGGTTTTCACCAAGACCTTTGCTTCGCTGAATTGTATATTTCTTGCCTTCAAGCTTTTCAAGTATCTCTGACTTTTCCTTTTCGTCATAGGCAAAATATGTCTTATCCTTTGCGTTTATCTCATAAAGAGGAGATTCGGCGATATAGACATAGCCTTTTTCGATAAGTGTTGGGGCAAGACGGTAAATCATTGTTAAAACAAGGGTTCTTATCTGGAAGCCGTCAACATCGGCATCGGTACAGATTATAATCTTGTTCCATCTAAGATTATTTAGATCAAATGAGTTTACATCCTTATTGTGCTTGGTTTTAATCTCAACACCGCAACCTAAAACTTTAAGCAAATCAACAATAATTTCACTTGCGAAAATCTTGTTATAGTCCGCTTTTAAGCAGTTTAAGATTTTACCTCTTATTGGGATAATTGCCTGGAACTCGCTGTCTCTTCCCAATTTACAAGCACCAAGAGCAGAATCACCCTCAACAATATAGACTTCTCGTCTTTCTATATCCTTTGTTCGGCAGTCAACGAACTTCTTAACACGGGTCATGGCGTCCATTGTTCCGCCCAGCTTTTTCTTAACATCTATTCTTGTTCTTTCTGCTGATTCACGGCTTCTTTTGTTAACCAGAACCTGCTCGGAAAACTTTTCCGCATCCGCTTTGTTTTCTATAAAATAGACATCAAGCTGTTCACGCAAGAACTCAGTCATTGCTTCCTGAATGAACTTATTTGTTATAGCCTTTTTGGTCTGGTTTTCATAGCTGGTTACAGTTGAGAATGAGTTACTTACCAAAATCAAGCTGTCAGAAACATCGTTAAATGTTATTTTGGCCTCGTTCTTCTTATATTTGTTATTGTTCTTGATATACTTATCAAGAGCATACACAAAGGCGTTTTTCACCGCTTTATCAGGAGAACCGCCATGCTCTAAGAAGCTTGAATTGTGGTAATATTCAAGAGCATTTACCTCGTTATTCATACAGAAAGCAAAGCTCATTTTAACCTTATATTCATCCAAATCTTCACGGTCGCGACCTTTTCTTTCTGCCTCAATATAATGAATTTCGGTCTTTTCTTTTCCGCCTGAAAGTTCTTTAATATAGTCGGTTATGCCGTTTTCATAAAGATATTCAAATTCTTCAAACTGGTCTTTTCCGTATTCGTTTCTTAAAACGAACTTAACCCCGGGGTTAACAACAGCCTGCTTTTTTATTACCCCCTGGAAATAGTCAAGAGAAATATCTATATCCGTGAAAACCTTAATATCCGGTTTCCAGCGGATTTTTGTTCCAGTGTGTCTGTGGCGGAATGGAGTTTTCATAAGTCCGCCTATATTTAAACCTTTTTCAAAATGGAGATTATATTTATTGCCGTCTCTTAAAATTTCAACATCCATATACTCGGAGCTAAACTGAGTTGCACAGGTACCAAGACCGTTTAAACCAAGGCTGAACTCATAGTTGCTTCCTGAGTTATTTTCATACTTACCGCCTGCATACATTTCGCAGAAAACAAGCTCCCAGTTAAAACGCTCTTCACTTTTATTATATTCAACAGGAATTCCGCGTCCGTAGTCTTCAACCTCAACGGACTTGTCCATATACTTCGTAACCTTTATAATATTTCCGTAGCCTTCTCTTGCCTCGTCAATGGA
>JAZSPE010000152.1:0-1639 GCA_045537265.1 Clostridia bacterium
GCCACTTCTGATTCAGCCTGTAAAAATACGCCACCTTCCTTCGGTAAACGCTTAGACATATATGCCGCAATTTCAGTCTGCGGTGTAATAGGGTATCCGAAGTAATGTTTACAGCCGCACTGGATTGCAGCTTCTGCCAAAGCTTCGTTACCTTTCATTAAAACTTTTTCACTCATTTTAATTCTTCCTTTCTATGAAAATCTTGCCTTTTCCGAAATAGCGGGAAATCTGATGCAAAACCGACAGGCGAGTGCGAAGGCGTATCGCTTATACTCCGAGTCGCGAAGCCTGCTCGTGTTTGGCGCAGATTTAGCCTATTTCTCAACAGTTATAACACAATCTGGGCACATTGTGGCGCAAAACGCACAACCAATACAAGCCTCAGGATCTGTAACACCTGCCGGGTTATAACCTTTTGCGTTTAATGTGTCTTTAAGGGCCACAATATGCTTTGGACAAGCAGTTACGCAAAGTCCGCAACCCTTACACAAATTTTCATTAAATGTAACCTTTGCCATTTATTTTTCCTCCTTTAACCACGATTGCCTTACATAAAGGTCAAGTGGCATAGTGTTTTCTATTTCGCCGTTAAGTTCGTCATAAAGACTTCTCTTAACAGTTGTCATTTTAATTGGAAGTCCGGACAGCTTCGAAACCTCTTTTGCATAGGAAACTGAGTTTAAAACTATTTCCGCTGTTGTTTCTTCTCCAATATTAGAGTTGTTGACAATCCCCGTAAAAGAGAATTTTGCCGCACTCTCAATTTCTTTCATAATCTCAATGGTTTTCTCGGCATCCCCTGTTAAAAACCTATGCTTATTTATAACAAAGAGCATTTCATAGTTTTTTTCCTCTTCCATAAAGGGAACATATCTGCCGAGGGCAAGGGCGCCTCGGTCGTCTCCACCAACATCGATTACCGCAACTCTGCTTTTATCTTCAAAGACCGAATAAATCTCAGCAGGAAGAGCAGGAGTATCAACATTGGTGTTGGCATATTCGGAAGAGATAAGCTTAACGCCGTTTTCCTCTAATGCTTTAGCGGAGTCCTTTGTCCTAAAATACGGATTAACGATGTCAAGGTCAGCAATTGAAACCTTATCGCTGTTTTTAGAAAGCATTATTGCATAATTTATTGCGATATTGGTCTTTCCGCTTCCGTAATGCCCTGCAAAAACCGTTATTCTTTTAGGGTTTAAACCATTAATGTCCATTTATTTTCGTCCTCAATCTTGCCCCACTGTATACCTGTTATTGTATCATAGAGCTTCTGACTTGCTTCGCCGATTTCGTTATTGTTTATAAGCATAACATCGTCCTTATAGCGAAGCTTACCAACAGGAGAAATAACTGCCGCTGTGCCTGTTCCGAAACACTCTTCAAGCTTGCCGCTCTTCTGAGCCTCGATAAGTTCTTCAACGCTTATCTTTCTTTCTTCAACTTCCATACCCCACTGACGACAAAGAGCTAAAACTGAATCTCTTGTGATACCAGGGAGGATACTTCCGCTGAGCATAGGAGTTACGATTTTTCCGTCAATCTTAAAGAAGATGTTCATTGCGCCAACTTCTTCGATATACTTTCTTTCAACACCGTCAAAGTCGGATCGTAGCCATGTCGTTCTGTGAGCCAAGGAGTT
>JAZSPE010000220.1:0-2110 GCA_045537265.1 Clostridia bacterium
CATTGTTGTCTTCCTAAGACCGCTTGGCCTCCGACTTTCTACTAATGCGGGCATATCCGTAAATCATCTTTATTCCCCTTTCGGTTTTAATGCTATAAAAGAAACGAACATTTCTTTTATCACTCTTATAATACCTTATAATCTTCTTTCTGTCAATAGGTTTTATAAGGATTTTCAAAACATTTCTTTTATAAGTCAAAATACAGAAAAGAAATATAAGAAAAATAAAATGCCTCTATACTTCCTTTTTGAAAGTAAGAGACACATATATTATTTATTATTTATTATAATGCCTTTTTTCCTGTCCTTTGGTTCTTTGCTATTGGCTATTCTGTCGCCCTCTTTGCCTGGTTCCTTTCGCCCTGGGTTATGTCCTGGTGTCCCTTCCTCAAAAGTTTCTCAATGAGACACAAGGCATTATAGAAGGCTTCCCCGTCTTCCTTCGGCAATCGTCTTTCAAGTTCTACATATGCGGAAACAAGGTTCCCCATTGTTGCGTCTAAATATTCTTCAATGGTGGAGGGCTGCGGGGAGGCTGCGTTTTCGCCCTCTGGTTGCCTCTGTAAGCCCTTCTTCGTTGTCCTGGATAATTCCCTATACCACAACACAAAAGCCCCTCCTAACGCAAAATAAAGGCAAAGAGCGGCATTTCTGCCGCCCTGGTATGCCGGTGATTATTCGCCCCACAACTCCCAAAGGCTGGAAGTGTTCGTTTTTTCCTTCGGCTGGGGGACTTCTTCGGGGAAGTTCGCCTTAAACCATTCTTCCGCCGCCTTCTTATTGTAAGAGGGCTTTTTGCCTTCCTTCTTCAACTTGGCAATCTCTTTTTCATCCTTAATCCATTCAAAGGAACGGACTTCTTTTCCTTCGGTTTTCTTGGTTTTGCCGATGACGGTAATAGTCTTACAATAACCATACGCCACCTTAACAAAGGCTTTCTGTTGTTCGGGAGTTGCCTTTTCCTTCATAACTTTTTCAATCAACTTGAAATCAAGGGCATTGCGTTCTTTCTTTTCTGCCATAGTCTTTTTTCTCCTTTCGTTCCCTTTGTGGTATCTATATTCTATCACAAAACAAAGGGAAGTTCAACCGCATTGTTATCTGTTAGGACGGTAAGGTTTCGGGCGGTTTTCAAGTATCGGTAATCTGGAAGAATACCCCCACGGCAACCAACGGGAGAATACTTATTTGAAAATGCTTTCTATTTCGTCTCTTGCCTGGGCTATGCTATGCCTATCTATCTATACTTGAATATTCCTTTCCCGCTGTCTTATAGCCCTTTCTGCCTCTCTGCGGGCTTCCTGGCGGGCTACTCTTTCGCCTTCCTCCCTGGCAATCTTGCGGGCGGTTTCCTCCACCGTTTTTGTTGTTCTTCCTTCATCTAACCATTTTTGAATAAAGTCTTTTTCCTCTTGCTGTCGTTCGTCCTATAACTTTTTCAAAAAATTAAAATAATCTTCGCTGATACTCATAAAATATCAATCCTCCATTTATTTTGAAAGCCTTATTTGACTTTTCTTTCCTTCCTGCCGCCGCCGTTCTACTTGTGCCATAACTTCTTTGTATTCAAAGCAATAGAAATGAGAACGGGCGGGCATTGTGTTTTCAAAGTCTTTGTTTTCTATGCGTTCCCGCCTGGTTTTAGTAAGAGAAACATATATTTCTAACATTTCGTCTATGGGGTTTGCGGCATCCCGTATTCTATCTAATGCCCCTTCATCCTGGGTGAAGAAATAGAAGGAATTATTAACCGCATTTTTCATTACATAATAGGCACAATTACAATCTTTTGAAATCAGTCTTTCAAAGATATACATTTCTTTCCCCCTCCTGCTACTTGATAAATATAGCGTCTCTTACTGGATAATCTGCGAACACATACACCACAACATTATTACGCAAAGTTCTTGCCCTGGCTACTGCCTGTTCTATGCTTTGCCGCATCTGCTGGGATTGTAAGCCCCATAAAGTATCGTCTTCAAAGGCGTATAGGCTATGCCGCCCCTTTATGCCCTCTATATGCTTTTTATTTCCGCTTTTCTTACTCATTGTATGCGACTTTGTAAGGGCGGCACTTCCCAACATATCTATATAAGTGTCTTTCGGTTTG
>JAZSPE010000167.1:0-2415 GCA_045537265.1 Clostridia bacterium
ATCACTAGTTTTCAAGACTAGCTCCTTAAACCGCTCGGTCACCTCTCCGCATACCGTCGCAACTTTGCGACTTATATAATATATCACAGATTCCTTTTTCTGTCAAGACTTTTTTTGTTTTCCTTTCTCTTTCTTTTTCCATTGACACTTCACTATATTTTTGGTATAATTTCTTTATGTGGGTATTTGAATATTTTACCCTATTTTATTGCTTTAATACAAGTGGAGGTTACACTAATGAAAAAAGAAAAAACTATAAGACCTCAGACAATGGGCGAGGAAATCGCCAATGCTATTTCCCACGGGGTTGGGGCGATTCTTGCAATTGCAGGGACGGTTATTGCCATAATCTTTGCCTGTATCTATGGAGATACTATGGATATTGTCAGCGCCTCCCTTTACGGAGCAAGCCTTATAATTCTTTATATGGCATCCACTCTTTATCATTCCCTTACAAATAAAACAGCAAAAAAGGTTTTCCAGATTATAGACCATTGTTCTATTTTCATTTTAATCCTTGGCTCATATATCCCGATTTGTCTATCCCTTTTAGGCGGAAAGCTAGGCTGGACATTATTTTTAATCAACGCTTCTTGCACTGCTCTTGGGGTTGTCTTAAATGCGGTTGATATGAAAAAGTTCAAGGTTTTCTCAATGATTGCTTATATAATTATGGGTTGGTCGGTTATGTTCATCTGGAAGCCCTTCATACAGACAATCGACATAAGAGGCTTCTATCTCCTTCTGGCAGGAGGCCTTGCTTACACAATTGGCGTTATATTCTATAAGCTTAAAAATATAAAATATATGCATTATGTATGGCATATGTGCGTGCTGGCAGGAAGCGTTTTCCAGTTCTTCTGCATGCTCTTTTATGTATTTAAAGGATAGAAAGGTAATTTAAAATGAAGTATGATGTTTTAATTATCGGCGCAGGCCCAGGCGGTATCTTTTCCGCTTACGAACTTACGAAGAAAAATCCAAGCCTTAAAATTGCCGTGATTGAAGCGGGAAATTCTCTTGATAAGAGAAAATGCCCAATCGACGGCAAGAAAATCAAATCCTGTATCAACTGTAAATCCTGTTCAATTATGAACGGGTTTGGCGGTGCAGGGGCATTTTCTGACGGAAAGTATAACATAACAAACCAGTTCGGCGGAACTCTCTATGAATATATCGGCAGAGAGGAAGCCATTTCCCTTATGAAATATGTTGACAAAATTAACCTTTCTTTCGGTGGCGAGGGAACAAAGCTTTATTCAACGACCAATACTCATATTAAAAAGCTTTGCCTCCAAAGCGGTCTTCATCTTCTTGATGCATCCGTCCGTCATTTAGGGACAGACATCAACTATATCGTTTTGCAGAATTTATATAACGAGCTTGAAAATAAAGTTGAGTTTTATTTCAACACTCCTGCACTCAGCGTTGAAAAGGTTGAGGGTGGATACAGAGTTAATACAGAGAGCAAATCCTTTGAGGGAACAAACTGTATCATCTCCGCAGGACGAAGCGGAAGCAAATGGATGGAAAGCGTTTGTCAGGATATGAACATTCCAACCAAGTCAAACCGAGTTGATATTGGTGTTCGTGTTGAGCTTCCTGCTGAAATCTTTGCCCATCTTACAGATGAGCTTTATGAAAGCAAGATTGTTTACCGCACCGAAAAATATGAGGATTTAGTCAGAACTTTCTGTATGAACCCGAAGGGCATCGTGGTTAACGAAAACACAAACGGAATTACAACCGTTAACGGCCATAGCTACGAAGACCCCGAAAAGCAAACGAACAACACAAACTTCGCCCTTCTCGTTGCAAAGCACTTCTCCCATCCGTTTAAGGATAGCAACGGCTATGGCGAGAGCGTTGCCCGCCTTTCAAATATGCTTGGCGGTGGGGTTATGGTTCAGCGTTTCGGCGACTTAATCCGAGGAAAGCGAAGCACCCCTGACAGAATTGAGGAAGGCTATGTTACTCCTACTCTTACGGCGACCCCTGGGGATTTAAGCCTTGTTATGCCAAAGCGAATTTTAGACGGCATTATCGAAATGATTTATGCTCTTGACAAAATCGCTCCGGGAACAGCCAATGACGACACTCTTTTATACGGCGTTGAAGTTAAGTTCTATAATATGGAGGTTGAGATTGACGAAAACCTCCAAACCAAGCACAAGGGTCTCTTCGTCATCGGAGATTGCAGTGGCATAACCCACTCCCTCTCCCACGCATCCGCAAGCGGTGTCCATGTTGCAAGATATATCGCAGAAAATATTTAAAACCAAAAAGGAGAGGCAAGCCTCTCCTTTTTTATTTATCAAAATTTATTTTGGCAAGGGCCATGAAGACGGAGCTGAGTGACGGTCTGTCGTTGGGGTTCTTCCTCAGCATCTGGTTTAACACCACTGCAACCCCTCT
>JAZSPE010000049.1:0-6638 GCA_045537265.1 Clostridia bacterium
GTATAATATATATTAATTAGATTTTGAAAGGATGGTTTAAACAGAATGAGCGAAAATCCATCTAATAATCAGGAAAAATCTTCGGTTATAAACAAAAAGAAGCTTTCTCTTATTATTGTTTTAACCGTTTTAATATTGTGCCTTGCTTTTCTTTTTGCCTATGCAGGAAGCTATGACAAAACTTATCCTAACACCTATGTTGACGGTGTCTTGGTAAGCGGGCTTTCCTATGGAGAACTACTCGAAAAATGCGAAGAAATTTCTTCGACCTATTCTCTTCCTGAGAAAATCAACTTCTCTGCGAAAGGAAGTTTTCTCTCTGTTCCGTCAGAAGAAATTAATATCGCTTTTAGTCCGGAGAAAACCGCAAAAAGTGCTTTCGGGAACCGAGACGAACAAGGCTTTTTCCAGAAATCTGCCTCTTTTATAAAAAGCTTTTTTGGAGAAAATCAAGTCAGCACCGGAGTTTCCTATAACAAAAAAGAGCTTGACTCTTTAATTTCCGACTTTGCAAAGGACTACGAAAAAGAGCCCTCCAACGCTACTTATGAGGCGAAAGACGGCAAACTTATTCTTAAAAACGAGCATAATGGAATAAAAGTAAACAGAGCTGTTATTGAAGAAAAATTAGGTGAGTATCTTAAAACCCGTCCAAAGGGCGCAATTGAGCTTACTTTTTCCGCAAGTCGCGGAGAGCCTTTTAATCTTGAAACTCTTTACAAAGAGCTTTCCGCTCCGCCAAAAGATGCTTATTATGACAGAGACGGAGAGGGAGAAATTATAATTGTTCCCGACAAGCCACAAGTTTCCATAAACAAAGAGGTTTTAAGACAGGCCCTTTCTGAAAAAGAGGAAGAAGTCAGCGTTGATGCGGAAATTGTTCCTGCAAAGGTAACCAAAGAAGACCTTGAAAAAGCCCTTTTCAGCGGAGTTATGGGAAGCTGGACCAGTTATTTTACCGCTACAAACTATTCCCGCTCTGCAAATGTTGCTCTCTCTGCATCCCGTATTGACGGCGTTACTTTGCTTCCGGGAGAGACCTTCTCTTACGACAAAACAGTTGGTCCGAGAACAAGCGAAAACGGCTTTAAAGTCGCAGGGGTTTATATAAACAACAAAGTTGAGCAGGGCCTTGGCGGTGGTGTTTGTCAGACCTCGTCAACTCTTTATAGCGCAGTTTTATATGCAAACCTTGAAATCGTGGAAAGAGTTTCCCATTCTCTCCCCGTAAGCTATATGCCTCCGGGTCAGGATGCAACAATTGCCGAAGGTGCTATCGATTTTGTATTTAAGAATAACACCGACCACCCGATTAAAATTTCCGCAACCATTCGTGGCGGAAGTATAAAGTGTGATATTATCGGGACTCCCTCCCCGGGACAAAAAGTTACTGTTTCAAACACCATAACAAAGGTTTTTGAGCCATCAACCGAAGTAGAAGAGGACGAAACTATTCCTGTTGGATATAAGAAAACAACCTCGGGAGACAGAGGCTATGCCGTTTCCTCCGTGAGAATTGTTTATCAGGATAGCAAAGAGGTTGCAAGAGAAAATCTTACAAAGAGTCTCTACCATGCAACCCCGAATATTGTTTTGGTAAACCCATCAGATAAAAATACTCCACCTGAAAACCTTTTGGAGCTTTCCGAATCCGCTTCCACCACTCCGTCAGATATAGAGATGGAGGGAGAAGAAGTTCCCCCTGAGGAAGAAGAGGAAATTGTTGAAGTTTAAAACAAAAAGGACTTTGCTTTTGCAAAGTCCTTATTCTTTTTGTCAAATTATCTCTGAACTCTCGCTCCTGCGCCACCCATAATAGCTTCAACTTCTTTCTTGTTAGCCATTGTGGTATCGCCGGGAGTTGTCATAGCGAGTGCGCCGTGTGCCGCGCCGTAGTTTACAGCAAGCTCAGGGTCATCTGTTGTCATAAGACCGTAGATTAAGCCTGATGCAAAGGAGTCGCCGCCACCAACTCTGTCCATAATTTCAAGACCTTTATAATCTTTTGCTTTATAAACAGTTCCGTCTGCATAGCAAATTGCGCTCCAATCGTTAACTGTTGCAGTTTTAACCTCACGGAGAGTTGTTGCGATAACCTTGAAGTTAGGATACTGACGAGCAGCCTCAGCAATCATCTTCTTATATCCGTCAAGGTTAAGTTCCTTTAAGTTTTCGTCATTTCCCTCAACTTGAAGGCCAAGACATGCTGTGAAATCTTCTTCGTTACCAATCATAACATCAACATATTTTGCGATTTCTTTGTTTACTTCCTGAGCTTTTGCAAGTCCGCCGATTGCGCTCCACATAGAAGGACGGTAGTTAAGGTCATAGGAAACGATTGTGCCGTATTTTTTAGCGGCTTTAACAGCTGCGATAACAGTTTCGCAGGACTGTTCGGAAAGAGCAGCATAGATACCGCCTGTATGTAACCATCTTACGCCGAGGGTTCCGAAAATATAGTCAAAGTCAAAATCCTCTGGTGTTGCCTTTGAAATAGCTGTGTTTGCTCTGTCGGAACATCCAACAGCGCCACGAATACCATAGCCTCTTTCTGTAAAGTTAAGACCGTTACGGCAAATTCTTCCGATGCCGTCTGTTTTCATCCATTTGATTAAGGATGTGTCAACTCCGCCCTGCTCAATGAAATCTTCCATTAAGTATCCAACTTCATTTTCAGCAAAAGCAGTTATTACAGCAGTGTTCATTCTGAAACATTTATGAAGACCACGGATAACATTATATTCTCCGCCGCCTTCCCAAGCACGGAAGCTTCTTGCAGTTCTGATTCTGCCTTCGCCCGGGTCAAGTCGAAGCATAACCTCGCCCAAAGACACTGCGTCAAATTTACATTCGCTTTTTTCTCTTAATTTTAAGTCCATTTTCCTAATCTCCTTTATCTAAAAGACTTTTATTTCCCAAAAATTACATTATAATTATACCCCCTATCCCTTTTCGTGTCAATAGAATATTCCAAAAATAAAAAGCAGAAACGAACTTGTTTCTGCTTTTACTTTACCAAATCCGCGATTAAAAGTTGAAGAGCAATCTCTTTATCCATAAGCCCCGTCTTTGCTTTGAGGTCATAAGAAAGGGCGCTTTTAACCATTCTTCTTAAATATTTCTCCCCAAATCTCTTGCTTTGGGAAATTGTTTTCTTAATAAGCCACTCCTGAGGGAGACACTCTAAATATTTCCCCATTTCCATAGGAGGTACGCCCTCTGATGAGAGCATTTTCGCTGCCAGAAGGTCGGAAAGCTTTGAGGAAATTGCACTTATTATTGCAATAGGCTCTGTCTTGTGTTCCAGAAGCTCGCGATAAGCCTCCATAGCCTTTTGTGGCTCGTTATTTATGATATTATCAATCAAATCATAAATTGCAACATCCAGAGATTTTAAAACAACTTTTTCCACATCCTCGGCCGTAACCTTTGTTCGCTCTCCCATATAGGAAATGAGCTTTAAATATTCCTGATGAATGTTTCCAAGGCTTCCCCCACAGCGTTTTATAATTGCAGTCACTTCTTTGGGGTAAATGGTTTTTTCTTCTTTTTCAAAAAGTTTTTCGAGCCATCTTTCAATCTGTGCCTGAGGCATAAAATCAAACCTTATTATCCCGCCAAGCTCTTCAATAAATCTTATATTATTTTCCTTTTTCTTTTCAAAGCCGTCCTCAGCGATAATCATACACAAATGCTCGGGGACATCCTTTAAAAATTCCTTTATTTCCTGGAACTCTCTTGATTTGGCATTGTTTAAAAAGCCCGTATTTTTAAGAACAACAAGCTTTCTCTCCGCCATAACGGGAAAGGACACGGCGCTTGCCAAAATATCGCTTATGTCTTTATCTTTTCCGTTATAGAGGGCAAAGTTGAAATCCTCAAAAGATGGGTCAACAAGCTTTTTCTTAATGGTTTTAAGACGACTTTCGATCAGAAATTGCTCGTCCCCATAAAGAAAATAGACATTTTTCAGTTCATTTGACGAAATCTGCTTGTCAAAATCTCTAAGTTCCATTTCTTCCTCCAAAAAAAGCGCCTTTTCGGCGCTTTATTTTAATAGAAAATTCTTCTGCAATGTTTGCCTCGGGCACCATAGTTGCCTGAAACAACGCTTTCATATTTGATAACATCCCCTGTTTGCGGAGAGTGAATCATCATTCCGTTTCCTGCATAAATACCAACATGGCTTATATATCCGGATGAATTATAAAAACCTATAATATCTCCAATTTGGAGAGCACTTGGGTCAACCCAGATTCCGTTTGACATCTGGTCCGCTGCAACACGGTTTAATGTAACCCCCATTTGCTCGTAAACATATTTTACGAACCCGCTGCAATCAAAGCCAGTCTGAGGGGAGTTTCCGCCGTAACGGTATGGAAGACCAAGATACTTCTTGGCAATTTCAAGAACAGCTTGTCCCTTTGTCTGAGTGCTTGCATCTCTTGCAGGGAGGGCGCCTTCAACAATCTTTATGTAGTCAAGAGAAACATATCCGCTTACGCCTTCATAAGTTGTTATGTTTGCCCAGCCCGGCTGTGTCCAGTTAACGGATACATTTGTTCCGAAAGGAAGCTGAGTCAAAATCTGAGAATCAGTGCTGTTTAAAGCTCTGACATTTAAAAGGGATGCGGTTGTCGTTCCGTAATACCCCGACGCAGAAACAGCGAGGGGGGCACTCATTGACAAGATGAGCACTGATATAATAAAAATACTTAATATTTTATTCTTCATTAGAACCTCCAAAAAAGTTAAAACCTAATGCCAAAGGTCATCTCCTTCATAAAATATTTACCTTGTCTATTATACAACATTTTCGCCCCTTTGTCAAATTTTTTGCCCTTATTTTGCACTTCCAAAGATTTCAAAACACGGAAAAACCCCGCCCCCACAAGGGTTGGCGAGGTTTAAAATTTTTAAAGTTTTTCGAAATCTTCTGCCCCGTGTTTGCATAAAGGACAGATAAAATCAGCCGGAAGAGGCTCTCCCTCATAGACATATCCGCAGATTTTGCAGACATATCCTTTTTTCTTTTCTGTTTCAGGCTTTGGCTTGATATTTGCAAAATAATAATCATAGGTTACGGATTTTTCATCGCTTAAAATCTTTGCCTCTGTTACCTTTGCAATAAAAATTGAGTGAGTCCCTACATCAATTATCTGCTCAACTTCTCCTGAGATTACCGCATTTGCAATTCCGCCGATATAGGCTATTCCATTTTCTGTCCGAAGAGGAGTTCCTGTAAACTTTTCATTATCCTTCCCGCTTTGGAAACCAAAATGCTTGAAGACCTCAAAGGGAGCGCTCTCTGTCAAAGTGCAGACATTGAACTTCTTGGTTTTAACTATCATATCGTGGGTATAGTTCCCTTTATTTAAGGCAACGCTTATCCGGTTTGGAGAGTTTGTTACCTGCTGAGCCGTATTAATTATACAACCGTTGTCTTTTCCCCCATCTCTTGCGGTTAGGACAAAAAGGCCGTATGAAATTTTAAATAGTGCATTATTATCTACCATTTTTCTTTCCTCCTATAAATTTACTACATTGGTTGGGTGCCCTTCTATGTAGTTTCTAAGGTTAGAGCTTGCCACAGCCACAACCCGATTTCTCGTTTCCATAGGCGCCCAGGCAATATGGGGAGTTATCATAATATTTTTCGCCTCGGGGAGAGTCGAGTTTATGTTCATAGGCTCTTCTTCCAAAACATCAATCCCTGCCCCTGCGATAATTTCTTCGTTTAAGGCACGGATAAGGTCCTCTTCAACCATAACTCCGCCCCTTGCGGTGTTTATAAAGATGGCGTCGTTCCTCATTTTCTTAAACATTTCATAGTCAAACATTTTCTCTGAATCGCGATTTAAAGGACAGTGAACGGTTACAATATGGCTGTTTTTTATAAGCTCATCAAGGCTTACAAAAGAAACTCCCTCCACATCTCTTTTTGTTCTTGCGTAAGCCAGAATATTCATAGAAAAGGCCTTTGCAATTTTACTGACTTCCTGACCGATTTTCCCGAAACCAACAATTCCTATGGTTTTGTCTTTAAGCTCGGAAAGAGGGAAAACGAAAGGAGAAAAGGTTTCGCTCTTTTTCCAGCCACCCTCTTTAACAAAGTCCGTATATTCCGAAACCCTGTTATAATAATTCAGAATGAAAGCAAAAGTGTGCTGAGCCACCGCCTCGGTTGAGTATGACCCTGCGTTGCAAACGGTTATTCCGTTTTCCTTGCAGTAGTCCGTATCTATATTATTATACCCCGTTGCAAAAAGGCCTATGTATTTAACTTTTGTTCCTTTAAGGTTTTCCTCGTTAAGAACGGTTTTGTTACAAAGAACCGCGTCTGCATCTAAAATGCGCTCGTGAATTTTGTCTTTTGGAGTAAGGTTATATTTAACCACTTCTCCAAGGGCATCAAAAGGAGATAAATCAAGGTCGCCTTGTGTTATGGTCTGGCAATCTGTCATAACAATTTTCATTTTCTCCGCTCCTTTCCTTTTAGCTAAATGCCCCGCTTTAAGCAGGGCATAAGATTAGTTTTTAACATACTTTGTAAAGGTGATATATATCCCTTTTTCAGTTTTAACCATTTCCTCTTCGGCAATATGCCAATCGGGAAGTTCATTAAAATTCGGGATAAA
>JAZSPE010000212.1:0-3809 GCA_045537265.1 Clostridia bacterium
CTATAATAAATATATAAAGGATTATGACGACGATTTTATGTATTTAACTGAGGTTTATGAAGGGGTAACCGAGCTTATAGACGAGCTTATAAAGAGAGGAATAAAGGTTGCGGTGTTTACCAATAAGCCTGAAATGACAGCTCTTAAAGTTATTGATATTCTCTTAGGGGATAGAGTTGACCTCATAATTGGAAACTCAGAGGACAGACCAAAGAAACCGGACCCCACAGGTCTTTTTGAAATTCTTAATAGCTTTAAGGTTACGGGCGATGAGTGCCTTTACATAGGGGATACCTCAACCGATATGAAAACAGGAAATGGCGGAGGATGTCACACCGTGGGCGTTTTATGGGGCTTCCGTGACAAGAAAGAACTAGTGGAAAACGGAGCGGAATTCATCATCCAAAAGCCTGATGAAATGCTTAATATAATTGATAATTTCAAATAAAAAAAGCCACCCAATCGGGTGGCTTTTTTATATATTAAAGTTTATACTTTGCTTTATACTGGTCATATTGGGAAACAAATTCATTGTCGCCGTTTCTCTTTAAGCTGCGGAAATATTCGTGTGCGTCGATGGTGTCGTCTGCAATCTGAAGAAGAGCAACACCGATGTTTGAACAGTGGTCAGCAACTCTTTCATAGTTTGATAAAAGGTCGGAGAATACGAAACCAAGTTCAATGGTACATTTTCCTGCTTGAAGTCTTGCAAAGTGACGATTTTTAAGCTTGTGTTTAAGAGAGTCAATTGTCTGTTCAAGTGGCTCAATATGTCTTGCAAGCTCAATATCGTTCTTTTCAAGGGCTGTCATTGTAATATCAATAATCTCGCAAACAGCAGCGGTGATAACTTTAATTTCCGCTGTTGCCTCATCGGAGAACTTGATTTTCTTTTCGTAGATTTCTGTGGCAACCTTAACAACATTTTCAGCGTGGTCACCGATTCTTTCAACATCGCCGATTATATGAAGAAGCTTTGTTGTGGTTTCGCTGTTATCATGGGAAAGGTTTTGCCCTGCAATTTTAACCAGATATGAGCTGATTTTATCTTCATAGGTGTCGATTTTCTTTTCGCCCTCATGAATTTCTTTAACAACATCCTCGTTAAAGTTCTTAACCAGCTTTGTCGCCTTGATAAAGGACTCTTTCGCAGTGTTTGCCATATCAACAACTAGGTTACGGCTAAGTTCAAGTGCGTAAGATGGATATTCAACAAATCTGTCATCAAGAGTATCAAGAGCGCTTGGAGCATTTTCGTCTTCCTTGCCTTTGATAATACTGCAAACCATTTTCTCAATATGGGTTGTAAACGGAATGAGAATTACTGTTGAAATAATATTGAAGACTGTATGAATAACAGCAATACTTGTAAAGCTTGCATTGGTTTCCATAAAGCCAAAAGAGAAGAACTTATTAAGAATAAAGAAAGCTCCATATACGACTGCAACGCCGATAATTTTTATAAAGAGACAAGCAAAAGCCACTCTCTTTGAATCTCTGTTACCGTTAATTGATGATAAAATAGGAGTTATGGTTGTTCCTATGTTCTGACCTAAAATAATTGGAACTGCGGTTGCGTGTGGGATAATGCCTGTTGCGGACAGAGCCTGTAAAATACCGACAGAAGCAGAAGAACTCTGGATAACCGCAGTAAGAATTGTTCCGCAGAGGATACCCAAAATCGGATTCTCAAACATAATGAGAATTTGTTTAAAGGCTTCGCTTTCCCCAAGGCTTGACATAGAATCACTCATAGTGTCCATACCGAACATTAAAACGGCAAAGCCTAAAAGAAGAGTTCCGATATCTTTTTTGCGTTCCTTACCGAACATTGTCATAATAACACCGATAAGGGCTAAGACAGGAGTAAAGGAAGTAGGCTTAAACAGTTTGAGAACAAACCCTGCTTCCGGGCTTATATCAGACAAACTGATAATCCAGGAGGTAACAGTTGTTCCGATGTTAGCACCCATAATGGTTGGGATTGTCTGAGCCAGGCGCATAATGCCTGAATTAACAAAACCAACAAGCATAACAGTTGTCGCAGATGAACTCTGAATAATTGCAGTAACAAAAAGACCAAGCATAAGACCGTTAAAACGGTTTGATGTAAGTCGCTCTAAGATTGATTCAAGCTTCCCGCCTGAAATCTTTTTGAGGCTGTCCCCCATAACATCCATTCCGTAAAGGAAGAGAGCAAGTCCGCCGATAAGGCTGAGAATTGAGAAAAAGTCCATAACTTCCTCCTTATATTTCTTATTTTATCCGATTTTAATCCATCATAACTTATAATACAACAAATCTTCCTGAAAATCAATAATAAAATCCAAATTTGTGCAAAATACCAAAAGGGAAAATCGTAAGGCATGTATGGTTTGACACAAAAGATATAGTGTGATAAAATTAATTTATTAAGCATTTAATATAAGCAGGAGGAGTTTTTATGATACCGGCAATAGTGCTTTTTGCAGCAAGTTATGTTCTTATTCTCGCATTTGGCAAATATAGAACTTATATCGCCCTTTTTTCAGGGCTACTGTTTATTTTATCGGGAATGCTTCCTGTTTCGGAGATTTTATCCTCAATTGATTTTAATGTTCTTTTAATGATTATAGGAACAATGGGTCTTGTTTCACTCTTTACGGAGAGCAAAATGCCTGCGATGCTGGCAGATATGGTTATGGGAAAAGCGCCTAATATTAAGTGGGCGGTAGTTGCTCTGGCTTTATTCTCAGGGATAATTTCGGCATTTGTGGATAATGTTGCAACTGTTTTAATGGTTGCGCCTATTGGCCTTGCAATCTGTAAAAAGCTTGATACAAACCCTGTTCCCTTTATTATTGCCATTGCAGTTTCATCTAATCTTCAAGGAGCGGCAACGCTGGTGGGAGATACGACGGCTATTATGCTTGGTTCCGCTCTTGATATGAGCTTTTTAGACTTTTTCTGGTATAAGGGAAGGCCAAGCATATTCTTTGCAGTAGAGCTTGGGGCTGTACTTTCGGCGCTTATTTTGCTTTTCTTGTTCAGGAAGGAAACTGCCTCAATTCCAAAACGAGAAGAAAAAACAAAAGTGGAGAATTTTGTTCCCACAGTGCTACTTCTTATGGTGCTTGTCCTTTTGATTGTGGCATCATTTATTCCAAATAAACCTGATATAACAAATGGCTTGATATGTTGCGGATTGCTTGTAATCGGACTGGTTTATACTGCAATAAAAAAGAAAAAGCTTTCAGCCATTATTTCTCCTCTTAAAGAAATTGATTTTAACACCATAGGAATTTTAGTTGGAATTTTCCTTATGATTGGCGGGATTTCTCATATGGGCGTTATTGATGCCCTGGCAAGCCTCCTTGCAAAAACCGGCGGCGGAAATGTTTTTGTTTTATATACGGTTATAGTTGTCGCATCGGTTATAATCTCAGCCTTTATTGATAATATCCCATATGTTGCAACAATGATTCCTGTTATAGCAGGGATTGCAACTGCCTTAAATATTGATGCAACTCCACTTTATTTCGGACTTCTCTCAGGGGCAACCCTTGGCGGAAACTGTACTCCCGTTGGAGCCTCTGCCAATATTACGGGAATAGGAATTCTCAAAAAAGCAGGTTATACAGTTAAAAACGGAGACTTTTTCAAAATCGGAATTCCCTTTACGATTGCGGCGGTTGTGCCTGCATATATTTATATCTGGTTAATGTATGGAATCTAAATTTTCGGGTGATAAAATGAGTATAATCGGAAAGAAAATAATAAGAATTGAAGAGACAACCTCCACCAACGACCTTGCCAAAGAATATGCAAAA
>JAZSPE010000166.1:0-8743 GCA_045537265.1 Clostridia bacterium
TTATAAGCTTTTTAATAAGAGTGGTTTTTCCCGCACCTAAAAAGCCTGATACAACTGTAATTTTAACCATTTTTGCCTCCGTTAAGATTTTAAAAGTTCTATTGCAATTTCCAAGTTTTTATCCGCCTGTTTCCTTAAATCTCTGCGGATTTTTTCAAGGCTCTCCTTTAAAGAGTCTTTGCTTCCAAGCATATTATCAATTAAAGGAATGAGATTTTCCTCATTTACTTTATTTACGGGAACAAAATATTTCTGCCCCATATATTCCATCATATTATTGATTTTTGGGTCATAGTCAAGGCCCACAACACTTATTCCTGCGCACGCGGCATAGATAAGGATATGAAGGCGCATACCCAGGACGAACTCACTTCCGTTAACGATGCCCAAAACATCTTTAAGAGAGGAAGATTTCCCTAAAACGAATGACGGACAAGAGGTTTTGTCTTTAATTATCTGGCAGATTTCTGCGTCCTGGCTCTGTTGCATAGGAACAAAAATCGGAACATATCCGTATTTTTTATAAACATGGTCGCAGGTTTTTGCGATTGTTTCTTCAAAGCCGTCAGAGAGGTCGTTCCAGCTTCTTACGGATACGCAGAAATATTTCTGGCCTTTTTCAAGACCCATAACAGAAAGTCTGTCCCAGGGCCAAGAGAAATTCTTTTCGGAAAGGGAGAAAACCGCATCCGCTGTAACAAAAGTGTTTTCGTTTTTAACTCCAATTTCTAAAAGAGTGTCAAGGGACTTGGGGTCTCTTAAAGTGATTTTATCAACCTTGTTTAAGATTTTTGCAATCTGCGGATAGGATTTCTCGTTTAAAACGGGACCTATTCCGTTGCCGTAAAGCATAGTTTTAAGATTTAAAAGTTGTGCAAGACGGATAATGAAAAGGTAATAAGCAAGAGATTTTTCCGAGGTAACATCCTGAATTAAGCTTCCGCCCCCACTTATAAGAAGCGAGGACTGTCTCATTTTTTTAATAATTTTGAAAATGTTAAGACGGTTTATAGAGTCCACTCCGTAAACCCGCCGTGTCTCTGACGGATTCTTAGAAAGGACGGTTATGCGGATTTTCGGGGAGAGCGTTTTAAGACCGTCAACAATGGCTTTAAGACTGGCGTCGTCTCCGCTGTTTTTAAAGCCGTAATAACCTGAAATAACAACATCGTTTTCGATTTTTCTTCCGTAAGGGAGAGAATATTTTTCGATTTCATCTGGCGAATATGCTCGAACCTCATTTATCTTTTCCCCTGTCAAAACAGAGGTATACATTTTAAGGGCATCATCTGCCATGGTATCCACAGAATAATTTGTTTTAATAACTTCTCTTGAATATTTTCCGAGCTTTTCAAGGTCGCGGGATAAGAAAAGCTCCTCGATGTCCTTTAAAAGTCTTTCCGGGGTGGATTCTTCGCACCCACGGCAACAGAAGTTTGTGTCAATGGAAACTTTCAGCTTGCTTTCGTCAAAAATACCGATATAGCCTTCGTTTCCTGCGATAATTGCAGGTTTTTCCGCCGCCATAGCTTCAAGGGCAGCACGGCTTACCCCAACAAAAACATCTCCGCTTGCAACGAATTTATTAATGTCGGTCCTTGCCCCTGCGGTAAAAATAACCTTTCCGCCCATTTCGCGGTTTGCGGCCTTTGCTTCTGCTAAAACGGCGTTATAATCATTTCCTCCGCCCACAATTACAATTTCAAGGTCAGGGAACTTTTTATAAAGCTCAGGAGCAATCTGAATGAGATGATGAGCCACAAGGCTTCGGTCAGTGTCCATTCGGCTAACATAAACGATTCTTCGTTTATTCTCTCCAAGAGAAAATTCTCTCTTAACAGAGGAAAAGTCAGTATCCTTGGAAAACTTTTCCGTATCAATTCCGTTAATGGTGGTAAGGATGTTTTCCTCATTTATGCCGTAGCTGTCAACCAAATATTTTTTGATGTCATCGCTTACTGAAAGGCTTCTCTGGCCCCAATCAGAGAGATAGTTAAAAGGGAAGGAAGCGTTAAAAACCCAATGGGCAGTAGTAACAAAAGGGAAATGCATGGTTTTGTGAAGCTTTCCGCATATAAAAGACGGAATTCTCGCATGACCATGAACTATGTCAAAGTTATATTCCTTTATAAGTTTTTTGAGAAGGCGAAAAGACTTAAACATTGAAGCGGGATTTTTTCGGTTTAGGGGAATGTTAAAATGCTTTATTCCTGCCTCAGAAAGCTCTTTTTCGTAAGCTCCGCCGGAAGAAGCAACATAAACCTCTGCTCCTTTTCGCACAAGAGCCTTGGAAAGCTCAACAATATGAGTTTCCGCCCCGCCTATGTCAAGCTGCATAGTGGTCATAAGTATCCGCATCTTAAAGCCTCCTTCAAAATTTATTATCTTAAAACAGTTTAGCATAAAAATCAAAAAATGTCCACTTATATATTGTAAATTTTTCAGACAAATGTTAAAATAAGTGTAGAGGTGGTATAATTGGAAATCAAGATTATGCATTGCGCCGATGTTCATATAGGGGCACAAGGCGGCGCATATAAAAACGCAAAACTTAAAAAAGAGGTTATTGGAACTTTTTTAAGAGTGGTTTCTCTGGCTCAGGAAAAGGGGGCAGACCTTCTTTTGATTGCAGGGGATTTGTTTGATAGCCATAACATCTCAGGAGATATTTTAGAGGAAATCGCTCAGGCTTTTTCCGCATTTTCAGGACGAGTTTTTATATCACCGGGCAACCACGATTTCTGGGGAGAAAATACCTTCTGGACAAGCTGGGCGCTCCCTGAAAATGTAACTGTTTTTAGAAATGGCAAAGAGGTTGTTTTCATTCCTGAATTATCTGTAAAGGTTTACGGTGGTGCTTTTGAGGGCGTTTACAGAGAAGAAAATATCTTAAAAGGCGTTTCGGCTGATGACAGCACCATAAATATCGCCGTAGCCCACGGGGATTTAGGGGCAGGCGGTCCATATTCTCCCATAACCACCGAAGATATAAGAAACAGCAACATGGATTATATTGCTTTGGGACATATACATAAGAGAACGGAAATTTTAAAAGAGGGAAAGACTTTCTATGCTTACTGCGGATGCCCTCAGGGTCAGGGCTTTGACGAAACGGGAGAAAAGGGTGTCTATTTCGGCATAGTTGGAAAAGATAAGGCTGAGATGGAATTTATCCCTGTTTGCAGAAGAAGATTTATTGAGGAAAGTATTGATATATCCTCGGCGAAAAACAAGAGGGAAATCACGGAATTTGTCCTTAATTATATAAAGGAAAAGCACGGAGAAGACGGAGCTGACTGGTTTTATAAAATCAACTTAACAGGCGAAACGGGACTTGTTTTTTCTGTTTCGGAAATCTCCGCAAGATTAGAGGAAGAAATAAATTTTGCAAAGGTTAAGAACAAAACAAAGGCGCCGAGAAAGGCTCTTGATGAACTTGCAGAAGAAAACTCCGTAAGGGGAATTTTTGTAAGAAAAATGCTTGAAAGAGAGGCGAGGGGCGAGGATGTTTCCGAGGCTCTTAGAATTGGTCTTTGTGCATTTTCCGAGGGGGTGACCTTTGATGAAGATTAAAAGAGTTGAAATTGCATCTTTTGGCAAGTTTAAAAACTTTTCAATGGATTTTGACAATGGATTTAACATTATCTTCGGTAAAAACGAAGACGGAAAATCAACCATAATGGCATTCATTCTTCTTATGCTTTACGGGAATGCAGGAAAAAGTTCTCAAAAGGATTTAACTCAGAATCTGAGGAAGAAATATCTTCCTTGGACAGGCGGGAAGATGGCAGGAGATTTGGAAATAGAGCATAAAGGGAGATTATACCGTATTCACAAAGAGTTCCGCTCATCTTCCAAAACCGATTTGACTGCAATAACAGACATAGAAACAGGAGAGAAGCTAAGCCTTCCTCCTGATACAGAAGTTGGAAAATATTTCTTAGGAATAGACCTTACGGGCTTTGAGAAAAGCATATTTTCCGCAACTTCAAAAAGTTTTGCAGGGGAAGAAAGCGGAGACATCTCCGTCCGTCTTTCAAACCTCTCACAGACAGGGGATGAAAGCGCCTCGCCAAAAGAGGCGAAGGAACGAATTGAATCTGCTATGGACGATCTTGTTAAAAAGAGGGCAAAGGGCAGACTGACTCTTGCTCAAGAGGCATCCCGAAATCTTATAGAAGAAATCGAACAAGAGGAAACAAGGGAAGCTCGCCGAAACGAATTAAAGGCAGAATACAAGAAAGTTGAAGAAGAGCTTGACTTGCTCTTGGAAAAGGCCCAAAAGGGCAGACAGTTCCTCAAAAACCAGGAAAAGAGAACAAAGGCGAAGATTTACGAAGCTCTTGCAAGGCTTTATGATGCTGTAAAAATCAAGGGACAAGAACTTGAAACCCTCTTAAAAGGGGACAATATTGATGCCTTTTTGGCACAAGGAGAAAAGCTTAGGGAAGAATATGATATTTCCCTTCATAAACTTAAAGAGACGGACAAAGGGGAAGAGGCAAAAATCGTTTCCGAAGAGGATATGAAAGAGTATTTTATTCTCAAAGAGGAAATTATTCAAGCTGAGAGCAAAAACGGTGTATGGAAAGCTATCCTTGCAGGTCTTTTCGGGATTCTGACAATAGCTGCTGCGGTTTTCGGGAAAGGTCTTTTAAAAGCCTTGTTTATTCCTGCTCTTGGGGTTTTCGTGGCGTTAGGGGTTTTCTTCCTTATTATATTCTTGAAGGATAAAAAGGCAGGACAAAGGAAAGCCAAAGCCGAGAAAATTTTTGAGGAATTTTTAAAGAGCAAAGGCTGCACAGATGCCGCGGAATTTGAAAAGGCATATCGAAAGGGCATTGAACTTTCCGCCAAAAGAGAAATCTATGACCGCGCCAAAAAAGACTTTGATGAAAAAGAAAAAAGCTTCATATTATATATAGGGAAATATGAAAGCGTTTCAAATATCCATGAGGCAAGTGCCTTTTTGGAGAGAATAAAAGAGAAAAACGCAGAGAAAGTCCGTCTTGAAAAAGAGGCAAAGACTTATGGCGAAAATTATGGCGTACCGGAAGAGGACAGCGGAAAGCTTGTTTCTCTTGCTGAAAAACTAAGGGAAGAAGCCCCCGAGGAAACCGAAAGGGTTGACACAGAGGCAATTGAAAGGGAAATCCGAAAAAAGAACGAGCGCCTTCTTGAAATAAAAGGACTTCTGGGGGCAGAGGGAGTAAATATTGAAACCCTTAAAAAAGAGCTTGCCGAAAATCTCGAAAAAGAAAAGGAAATGCGCGCTTATTATGAAAGCCTTTCCCTTGCGGCAGAGGTTTTGGCCGAAGCGGAAGACGAGATGAGAAGATTTTTCGCTCCAAAGCTTAACGAAAGAGCGTCGGAAATTCTAAACGAGCTTACAGACGGTAAATATCAAAGGCTCAGCACCGACAAGGAATATGAGGTTGAAATTAAGTCAGAAGATACGGCGGGGTACAGAAACTGGCAGTATTTAAGCCGTGGCACAATGGCGCAAAGCTATCTGGCTCTGAGAATCGCTCTTTGCGAAATGCTTTCAGAGGATGAGCAGATTCCTCTCCTTTTAGATGATGTTTTAAACGAATATGACGAAATCAGAGAAGAGAAGACGATGGCCTTTTTGGATAACTATGCAAAGGCAGGACACCAGATAATTCTTTTCGGTTGTCGGGATATAAAAGGCTATGAGGACAGAACAAAAAGGATGAGCTAGAAGCGTAAAACGGCGTAAAATGGCGCATTACAGAGCCCTAAAAAAATATAAAAATTTATACTTGACAAGAGAGATAGGGTATGTTATAATTAATAAGCAAAATAATAGGCAAATATGGATTCTATTTGAAATTGGAGGAAGATTAAAATGAAAAAAATAGTATCTCTTTTAATTGCGGTTATGATGATTTCAACCGTAGCATTCGGTGCTGTTATAGACAGCGCAACAACAGGATATAATACAATAACTGTAAATTATTCCGGACTTAACAGCCAGCAGGCAACTGTTTTGGTTTACCAGGTTGATGACGAAGCTGGCACACCTGAGTTCGATGAAGAAAACCACAACATAGTTGGTGTAAATCAGGATGCAGCTACAGGTAAATTTGAAATCAGACTTGGCAATCCTGACTACACAGGTGCTCTTATTGTTGCAGTTGGTGGCGATACCAGTGTTGTAAGATACAGAATTGAAGTTGTTGGCGGTGTTCCACAGTCTATCGAAGCACCAATTAACTGTGAAGACGGAACAATCACACTTGCTAATGGAAACGAGTTAAATATTGGCTACTTAATGCTTTCCAAAGCATATGTAAGCAATGTTTCAGGCGGAACTATCAAATATGAGAACAAGAATGGCGCAGAAGTTGACTTAAGCGGTAGCATTTATTTTGACACAAACGGTGACATTCATTCCGCTGTTGATAAGACTCCTGTAACTCTTACAATTGCTACAGGTGGAAATAAGAAAGCGGTTGGTTTTATCTGGGATGATTCTAATGTATCAACTGGTGAGTACAGCTACACCGTATCAGGTGCAACTGGTTCTGTAACAAATGCGTTTAATATTGCAGACGGTCTTTCCGGAAACTTCAGATTTGCTGTTGGTGTAGAAAATGTTCCAGAAGCTGAAGTGCTTACTCTTTTTGTAAGAGAATAATCTTTTCTCATTAAAATTTAGAATCTTTATAAGAAGGTTTTCCATAGAGGAAAGCCTTCTTTTGTTTTGCGGAAAAGCAGGTGCATATATTAGAAGGAGAGAGAAAGAACATAGCCACTACAAATTGTGCCGAAAAATCAATAAATTTTCTATATATAGTGCTTGACAAAACAGATAAAAAGTGGTAAAATAAAGTGCTTTATGTTTAAGTGTTGTACTATGTCCATTTGCAGGTTTTAAATTTTGCAAAAAGTATATTTTTACTAAAATGGGAGCAAAAATAAATGGAAAGACTTAAAAGTCAAAAATTTCTTGCAGGGCTTAAACAGTCCCAGAAAGCAATCCTTTCAAAAAAGGTGGTTTTAGCCTATATAGCAGAGGATGCAGATGACCATATAAAACTTCCTCTTGTCGCTCTTTGCGAAAAGGAAAAAGTTGAGGTTTTAAATGTAAATACCATGAAGGAACTCTCTAAGGCGTGCCACATAGAAGTTCCGACGGCGGTGGCGGTTATCTTAAAGCAGGAAAACTAAATTTGTTAAAACCGGGGATTCCCGATTTTATATAAATCTAAACAACAGGGGGTGAACAATAAGTGCCAACATTTAACCAACTTGTTAAGAAGGGTAGAGCAACAGCAGAAAAGAAGTCAACAGCTCCAGCTCTCTTAAAGGGTTTTAACACCATTAAGAAGAGACCTACAGACCAGAATTCTCCACAGAAGAGAGGGGTTTGTACATCTGTTAGAACTATGACTCCTAAAAAGCCTAACTCAGCTCTTCGTAAGGTTGCCAGAGTAAGACTTACTAACGGCATCGAGGTTTCTGCTTATATCCCAGGTGTGGGACATAACCTTCAGGAACACAGTGTTGTTATGATAAGAGGCGGAAGAGTTAAGGACCTCCCGGGTGTGCGTTATCACATTATCCGCGGAACACTTGATACTGCCGGCGTTGCTAAGCGTAACCAGTCAAGATCTAAGTACGGTGCTAAGAGACCGAAGGATGCTAAATAATCCTTGAAATCTTAAAAAGTTTTAGAAAATCAGTATAGTGCGTATATTACTATTTTATATATATCGAAGCGAACATAGCGTTCCCACTGATGAGTGATAGTAGATACAGCGCTAGCAGTACCAGATAGGTATTGAGTACCTTGTGGGTATTTAACCACTAAGAAATGGAGGGAAGATAAGTGCCAAGAAAAGGACATATTGCACGCAGAGACGTGTTACCTGATCCACTTTACAACAGTAAGACTGTTACTCGTCTTATCAATAACATTATGTTAGATGGCAAAAAGGGTGTTGCCCAGGCTATCGTATATGATGCATTTGATATTATTAAGGAAAAAACAGGCAAAGACCCAGTTGAGGTTTTTGAGGAAGCTATGAACGCTGTTATGCCTGTTCTCGAAGTTAAAGCAAGACGTGTAGGCGGTGCTAACTATCAGGTTCCGATCGAAGTTCGTGCTGAAAGAAGAGAAACACTTGGTCTCCGCTGGATTACTCTTTATTCTCGTCAGAGAAATGAGAGAACAATGGCTGAAAGACTTGCGAACGAACTTATGGACGCAATCAACAGCACAGGCGGTGCATTCAAGAAAAAAGAAGACACACACAAAATGGCAGAAGCGAACAAAGCGTTTGCTCACTTCCGTTGGTAATTTTTACTTTGAAAATTACCTCGTCTTTGATAGCATTACTCGGTGAAAAAATGCTCGCAGTATCATCATACGGCTCCGCTTTTTTCACCTCGCATCTATCAAATCCAAGGCAATTTTCTTCGTAAAAACCCTTTGGGGTAGTTTGTGTGTAGCCCAAACAGACGGAGAGTCATTTTTGACATTTGCGGATTTTCCGCGTAACGATATTAAGCGGTTTTTATAAACTGCTTTGAAAGGAGAAAATTATGGGTAGAGAGTTCTCATTGGAAAGAACAAGAAATATCGGTATCATGGCTCACATCGATGCTGGTAAAACTACAACAACCGAAAGAATTCTGTATTACACAGGTGTTAATCATAAAATCGGTGAAACCCATGAAGGTTCTGCAACCATGGACTGGATGGCTCAGGAGCAAG
>JAZSPE010000090.1:0-5140 GCA_045537265.1 Clostridia bacterium
GCATACACCCATTATAGTTATGCCATAGTCGATGCGATTTCGGCGGTTTCAATACCTACGGTTGAGGTGCATATAAGTGACATAAACAAAAGGGAAGAGTTCAGAAAAATCTCCGTTACTAAGGCAGCTTGCGTTAAACAAATTTCAGGCCACGGCTTTGAAGGCTATTTAGAAGCAATCGATTTGCTTTGCCAGGATAAATAAATTCTAAAAAAATTCAAAAAACCCTTGCAATTGTCATTTTTTTGTGATATACTATATAAGCTATTGTAGTTAATAACACTCTAAAGAAAGAGGTGAAAATAATGAAAGCAGGAATACATCCAGATTACAAAGAAACAGTTATCAGATGTGCTTGTGGTAATGTTATAGAAACAGGTTCAACAAAGGAGAATATTTCAATCGAAATTTGCTCTGCTTGTCACCCTTTCTATACAGGTAAGCAGAAGTTAGTTGATACCGGTGGTCGTGTTGACAAATTTAGAAAGCGTTTTGGTCTTGAAGAGAAATAATCTTAGGAACCAAATTTTGCGTGGATTGTTTTAAAATCAAAAATTACTACACTTATAACAGAGCAGGGATGCTCTGTTATTTTTTTACATACAAAAAACGCATCTGTACACGGCGGTGCTCCTTAGGGAGGAATCGGTTTTGGCTTGTTATTTTCCGCTGATAGTGCGCAAAAAAATGCAGACATACGCCAGTATGCCTGCATTTTTTATGACTTCTCTGAGACGAAAAATATCTAACCCAAAACTGCTACGCACCACAAAAACCTCAATTTTGAGTATAGAACAAGGAGAAAATTCGAAGAATCCTTGACGGATTGTGAGAATTTTTGACGCGGTTATCTGCCAAAATTGTGATTTTTGGGCGGTTAATCCCTAAGGAACACCGCCGAAAACCGCTTTTTTTATTTTAGTAATACTCTTAATTTTTTATATGAAAAGAAAGTTATGAGGGAAAGAACTGCTCCCCTTGCAAGGTTAAATGGTGTTATCAGGGTTAAAACTGTATTCCAGTAAACACTTGCCGGTGCGCCCTTTATGAACATAGGAAGCATAATAAATCGGTTTGTTAAAACCGCCGCCGCAGTCATTAAAATCGTTCCGAAAATAAGAGCGATGACTGCGCCTTTTTTTGTTTTATTATAGCGGTAAATATAACCGATAACCAAAACAAAAATACCGTTTACAATAAAGTTTGCAAGCTCGCCCACATACCCTGTTGTTGTTACGGGAAGATGGAGAATATTCTTAATAAGCTCCACGAAAACCCCTGCCACGGGGCCCATTGCAAGAGTCCCTATTATCGCAGGGAAATCAGAAATATCCAAGTCCAGAAATCCGCCCACCTTAAAGGGGATGAACATGGCCGCATATTGAAGAATGGCCGCAATTGCAGAAAGAGCGGCAATTTTTGTTATCTTATTGGTTTTCATATTTATACCTTCTTTCATAAAAAATGCCCCGAGAAAAATTCTCAGGGCATAATATAAGTCACACATAAACTTCTATCATCCGGACTTTACCGTCGGCTTTGGAATTTCACCAAATCAGCCAAAAAGGCTCGTGGGCTTTACCACCGGTATGGAATTTCACCAATCCCTGAAGTTTTTATTAAATTTTAACGCTGGTCAATAGGAACATAACTGCTTCTTTCCACAACACTCTTATAAGCAGGACGGATAATCTTTCCGCCTGTCATAACTTCTTCTATTCTGTGGGCACACCATCCAACAACTCTCGCCATAGCGAAAAGTGGGGTATATAAATCCTCGGGAATGCCAAGCATTTTATAAATAAAGCCTGAATAAAAGTCCACATTGATAGGCATTGCAGCCGTAATTCCCTTTTCCTCACGGAAAGCCTCTGATGCCATTTTTGCAACAGTTTCATAGAGGCTGTATTCTTTCATATTGTCAGTTTCCAAAGCAAGCTCTTTTGCACAAGCTCCCAAGATTTCGGCTCTCGGGTCGGAAAGAGAATAAATCGCATGGCCGATACCATAGATAAGACCTGTGCCATCTCCTGCCTCTTTGCGAAGAATCTTGCGGAGATAAGCCTTAACCTCTTCTTCATCGTCCCATTTCTCGATGTTGGCTTTCAGCTCCTCCATCTGCCTCATCATACTTGCATTTGCGCCACCGTGCTTTGGTCCTTTTAAAGCGCCAACGCCTGCCGCAATAGCAGAATATGTATCAGTATTTGAAGAAGACAATACACGAATTGCAAAAGCGGAGTTATTACCGCCGCCGTGCTCTGCGTGGAGCATAAGCGCCATATCCAAAATTTTTGCCTCAATAGGCTTAAATTTATGATTTGCTCTTGTCTGGTAGAAAAAGTTTTCCGCCGTTGAAAGCTCCGGATTTGAATTATGGAGAACAAGGCTTGTATTGTCAAAATAATGAAGCTTTGTTGCATACGCATAAGCAATCATTGTTGGAAATCTTGAAATAAGTTCAAGGCTCTGTCTTAAAAGGTTAGGAACAGAGATATCGTCAGGGTTCTCATCGTAAGAATAAAGAGCAAGAACGCTTCTTTCAAGCTTATTCATAATATTCTTACTTGGAGCCTTTAAAATCATATCCTCTGCAAAGTGTTCAGGGAGATTTCTATGCTCCGCCAAAAATTTGGTAAACCCTGCCAGCTGGTCTTTTGTGGGAAGAAAACCAAAGGTAAGCAAGAATGCAACCTCTTCGAACCCAAAACGGTCTTCTTTTAAGCAGTTGTCAACCATATCCTTAACGCTTATGCCTCTGTAACGAAGACTTCCTTCAATGGGAACTCTGTTACCCTCGTCAAGAAGATAACCATGAACTTCGCCGATTGCAGTAAGCCCTGCCAGAACGCCTGTTCCGTCAGCATTACGAAGTCCTCTTTTTACATTATAATCACTATACCAATGGAGGGGGATATCCTGAAAATGCTTTTGCCCCTCGAAAACCATGGAAAGGTATTCATTAAACTTTTCTTTCATGCTTTTCTCTCCTTTCTCAATCTTTTGGGATAATTACCTTATATAATACACCATTTCTTAAGTTTTGTCAAGATTTACGCGGTTTTGCAAAGTTTTTATTTTAAAAAATATTTTTCCAAAACCTATTGCAATTTGACAAATTCTGTTGTATAATAAGCTATCTTGTTTTGTAAAATCAAAAATAAAGTTTTGAAATACTAAACCTTTTAAATCAAAAGTTTAGTAAAACTAAAAAAGGTGATAAAAAATGGATATTGGAAGTAAAATTAAGAGGCTGAGGCTGAAAAATGAGCTTACCTTAGAGGATGTTGCAAACCGTTGCGAGCTTTCAAAGGGGTTTCTCTCACAAGTTGAAAATAATCTTTCCTCCCCTTCAATTACGACGCTTGAAGATATTTTGGAGGTTTTGGGGTCTTCCCTTTCGGAATTTTTCTCGGAAGATGAGCCTGAGCAAAACATTATAGTCTGCACCAATAACGACTATTTTGAAAACGAGCAGGAGGAATACACCATAAATTATCTTGTTCCCAATGCTCAGAAAAACCTTATGGAGCCTATTCATCTTACCCTTAATCCAAAAGGCTCATCGGAAATTGTTCCCCCGCATGATGGGGAGGACTTTGGCTATGTTTTAGAGGGCGAAGTCACGATTTTCTACGGAGAAGAGAAAATCCTCGCCAAGGCGGGAGATTCTTTCTATATATATTGTAACGAAAACTATCATTTATATAACGGCGGAAAACGGGTGGCCAAGCTTATCTGGGTTTCCTCTCCGCCATATTTTTAATCCGACAGGAAGCGAACACTATAAAGAAAGGAATTTTTGGATATGAAAAATAGTGATGTTTGCATTATCGAGCTTAAAGGTCTTACAAAAACCTTTGACGACCAGCAGGTTTTAAAGGGCATTGACCTTAAAATATATGAAAATGAGTTCTTAACTCTCCTCGGGCCGTCAGGTTGCGGAAAGACAACAACTCTCCGTATAATCGCAGGCTTTGAAGAGCCGGATATGGGCGAGGTTTTATTCAACGGCGTAGAAATCAGTGCCGTTCCTCCATACAAGCGCGAGGTTAACACGGTTTTCCAGAAATACGCCCTCTTCCCCCATCTTGATGTTTTTGACAATATTGCTTTCGGCCTTAATCTTAAAAAGATGCCACAGGATGTTATTGAGCAAAAAGTTAAGAAGATGCTCTCCCTGGTTGGTCTTTCAGGCTATGAAAACCGCGATGTTATCTCTCTTTCAGGGGGACAGCAACAGCGAATTGCAATCGCCCGCGCTCTTGTTAACGAGCCAAAAGTTCTTCTCCTAGACGAGCCTCTCGGCGCTCTTGACGCAAGACTTAGAAAAGAGATGCAGTCTGAGCTTAAAAAGATTCAGCAGGAGGTTGGCATAACCTTTATTTATGTTACTCACGACCAGGAAGAAGCTCTTTCCATGTCTGACACGGTTGTTGTTATGAAAGACGGGGAAATCCAGCAAATCGGCACTCCCATTGACATTTACAACGAGCCTGAAAACCGTTTTGTTGCATCCTTTATCGGGGAGTCCAATATAATTGAGGGCAATATGCTTGACGACTGCTTGGTTAAGTTTGACGGCTTTGAATTTGAATGTGTCGACAAAGGATTTAAGCCAAACGAAGAGGTTGAGGTTGTTTTAAGACCTGAGGATATTGATATTATCGCAAAGGACTTTAAAAAGAAAACCAAAATTCACGGCAAAGTCGAATCCGTTGTTTTTAAAGGCGTTCACTATGAGATTATGGTGGCAACAGAAAACCGCACATATAAGATACATACAACGGACTATTTCGCGCCTGACCTTGAAGTGGGACTTTCTTTCGGGCCTGAGGATATTCATGTTATGTATACAATGGGGTGGACAGCATGAGATTTTATAAGAATTTTATCCTGCCATACCTTGTCTGGGCGGGGCTTTTAATAGTCATCCCCCTCATAATGATTTTAATATACGCCTTCACTACGGACGGGAACTCAGTTTTAACCGTTTCCTTTACATTTGACAATTTCAAGAATATATTAAGCAGTGCATACATCTCGGTTTTCTGGACTTCACTTAAAATCGGCATTATAACTGTCTTAATCTGTCTTGTTTTAGGCTATCTTATGGCCTATCTCATAAGTCGGATCGTAG
>JAZSPE010000085.1:0-7136 GCA_045537265.1 Clostridia bacterium
ATGGCTACGATCCGACTTATTTTAATTCTAACCACACCACTTGTTGTCATTTCAGATACGGGGCACCCACAATTTGGACACGCTTTAGCCATACTTGATACTTCTTTCCCACATTCCTTACATCTTATTAACGCCACAATAAATCCTCCTCAAATTATTTATATATCTTTTCTCTACTAAATTTTACACTATGAGTGTTTTCTGGTAGACCATGTAAATAATAGTGTCTGTCTTCTTTTGCATAGATGTATTCATAATAACTATCTATATAACGCCCTTTATCATCAAAAAAATTGAGGTAAATATAAGCAGAATCACCACTTGCTGAAATCAATAAATCATATGTTGTATCGATTAATATTTCTCCCATAATAGGCAGATCCATTTTGTCTATATAGCGGTCAGCCAATATACATTCTTCTATTGTTAATTCTCCTTCAAAAGAATACTCACCTACAAGCGTAACCGGAACTTCAGCATCAAAATCCTCTTTATTCTTCTTAACTCCATCCTTATCTTCGTCGTCAGCAATTATTATTTTTTTTGTTTTCTTATGCCATAGTTGTCTATATTCGTTCTCTCCGGCATCTATGAACTCTATTTCTGCATATAAAAAGTTATCATTTTCATCATACATATTAAAATAGACATAACCACTACCGCCAGCATAAAGTGTAAAGTCAACCATAATAGCTTCATCATCTTCTTTTGACTGAGTTGGGTCATATGATATATCTTTAATTTCGTATATCATGATTGTATCTCTGTTGTCCTCAACTGTTACAGGTATATTCGTTTCAAGGTCTACAAAATATTCGTTAAAATCAAATTTATATGTATCATACGATGTTTTCCATCTAAAATCAGACGGTTCTGAACTTTTAAAATCCTTTGTATCATAATTACTCCAATTAAAAAATGAACCACCTACCCAATCCAATTTTAGGTTTGGATATTTATAATGTCCATAACTTATTTGTCCTTGTATTCTATGCTCAGGGAACTTTTTAATTATATCTTTAGCGTAGCTTTGTATAAAGCCTTTAATATCCTCTACAACTTGTTTTTTCTCTGACATAGACAAATCACTTTTTCTTTCAGAGATTAGATTATCATTAATAGAAAATCCTTGTATTGATGGTTCGATTTCAAAATCGTAATTTAATCCCTCAACATCAAATGGATTACTTAGAACTATAAAAGAAACTTTATACTCTGTGCCATTAATGTCAATTGTATTGTAATTCTTTTCTAAGTAGTTTTTAATGTCATAAGTAGTAATGGTACCATTCGTGTTACCTATACCATTGTAATTAGGTATAGCAATTCCTACTACATTACTACTTGTATTATTTTCAAAATAAATACCAACATATGGTAAAGAATTATCCTCGTGCTCAAAGACATACCAAATATATTCATCGGTAGTGATTGGAGCCTCCATCAAATGATAACCTAACCTTTCCAGTTTTTCAATATAGCATTCATAAGATTTGTACTTATCAATCGCTTGATAAAAATACGCATATGCTCCTTCTATCTCTTGCTCTTGTATTAAAACATCACCTGTGATAGCTCCCCAATCTGGAACTGTTGAATATCTTGTATATGTAGGTATTGCACTTGTAGTATATGTATTAATCAAAACACTTTGTGTTTCCTGTTTCCATTCGACATTACAACCAAGACTTTCTGAAATAATTCTAACCGGCACAAGTGTTCTTCCATTTATTGCCATTGTTGGAACATCAGATTCAACAGAACGAAAAGCATTATTTTCTACAATTCCAAATCCTTTATTACCCAAAATGTTTACCATTTGAAAAGTGCTGTTGAATATGGTAGTATTATTGCTTATAGTTATTTGCTTAGTCTTGTTATCGAAGTTAACGTGCATTCCTAAAGCTTCACATATACCTCGAAGTGGGACCATTGTTCTTCCTTCGATAGCCTGAGGTGGAACATCGAATTCAATTTTTTTACCATTTATATACACCGATATATTTTCTTGTGCCGATGCATTAACTGCAAACAGGCTGGTTAACATTATAACTGCCATTGTTAGTGCTGCGATTTTTTTCATGATAAACCCTCCTAAATAATTAAGAAAAATGCGTAGCCCCTATTGCAGAGCTACGCACGAAAAACATACAGCTCTGACATAAGGTTGCTACACACTTATACTTACATATACTTTCAACACAAAGCTATGGTAATCAGAGTGTACGCTTTTACCTAATTAGCGTACACCTTGTGCTGAAAAACTATACTTGCTCCATTGTAAGTATAGTATGTAGCATATATATTATATCACCAATAGTCAAATTTGGCAATATTTCTAAAGAATTTTGTACAGAAATTACAGTAGTTCGTAAGTGAGTTCGACAAAACCCCGTTATTTCAATGGTTTCAGGCTTTTAATGTTCCGCTCCGTAAAAGGTTGAATACCTTAAAAAGCCTTATTTTAAGCCGTTTTCGGCAATTTTGCAAAATCATTGTATGTTCGATAATATTATACAGAAGGGGCGGTGTGAATAATAGTATATTTAACTTCGATGTTTCTGATAGCAACCTGACACGTGAAAACATCAGATATAGGGAATATGTGGATTTACATTGAAAAAGCAAATGTAAACTATCAGGACAAACAAAAAGGACACCATCACCAAATAATAGTGATAATGTCCTAATGGTTTACTATATCAAGGCTCGTCATTTGTCGTAACTCTGTCGTAAAATAACAAATATCAACCTTGCAAAATGCTTGAAATAGCCTGTTTTAAGCCATTTTATTTATCAAGTGGCTTCATTGTGGGGAAGAGTAATACATCGCGGATTGCGGCAGAGTCGGTAAGGAGCATTGTCATTCTGTCAATACCAAAACCGATACCGCCTGTTGGAGGCATTCCGATTTCAAGAGCTTTCATAAAGTCTTCATCAGTTGTGTTTGCCTCGCTATCCCCAAGAGCTAAAAGCTCTTCCTGAGCCTTAAATCTTTCTCTCTGGTCGATTGGGTCGTTAAGCTCGCAATAAGCGTTTGCCATTTCCCAACCGTTCATAAAGAATTCAAATCTTTCAACATAGTCAGGATTTTCAGGCTTTTTCTTAGTAAGAGGAGAAATCTCGATTGGGTGGTCCATAACGAATGTAGGCTGGACTAAATGTTCTTCAACATACTCTTCAAAGAACGCATTTAAAATGTCACCCTTCTTATAATGTTCCTCGTATTCAACATGGTGTTCTTTTGCAACCTTTTTAGCCTCATCGGCATCCTTGATTTCGTTAAAGTCAACCCCTGCATATTTCTTAACGGCGTCAACCATTGTTATTCTTTCAAAAGGCTTGCCTAAGTCCATTTCAATTCCGTTATAGGAAATCTTGGTTGTTCCCAGAACTTCCATGGCAAGATGACGGTAAAGATTTTCCGTAAGGTCCATCATACCGTGATAATCTGTGTATGCCTGATAAAGTTCCATAAGAGTAAACTCAGGGTTATGTCTTGTGTCAAGGCCTTCGTTACGGAAAACTCGTCCGATTTCATAAACTCTTTCAAGTCCGCCCACAATAAGTCTCTTTAAGTAAAGTTCAAGGGATATACGGAGTTTGAAGTCCTCGTCGAGTGCGTTAAAATGAGTTTCAAAAGGACGGGCAGCGGCGCCACCTGCATTTGAAACAAGCATAGGAGTTTCAACTTCAATAAAGCCCTGCTCGTCTAAGTATTTACGAATTGTAGAGATGATTTTGGAACGCTTGATAAAAGTGTCCTTAACATCTTCATTCATAATAAGGTCGATATATCTCTGTCTGTATCTTAAATCAGTATTTGTCATTCCGTGGAACTTTTCAGGAAGCGGTTGGAGGGACTTACTTAAAAGCTTATAAGACTTTGCACGAAGGGAAATCTCGCCCTTTTGGGTTCTGAAAACATCCCCTGTTACGCCAACGATATCGCCGATATCAAGTCTTTTGAACTTTCTGTATTCTTCTTCCCCAAGCTCGTCTCTTGCAACATAGAGCTGAATCTTGCCTTCCTTATCGCGAAGGTCAAAGAAAGAAGCTTTACCCATAACACGCTTTGACATAAGACGGCCCGCAAGAGTTGCGCTTTTTCCATCCATTTCATCAAAATTGTTGATTATATCAGCAGTATGATATTCCTGATCAAATTTTGTTACTTCAAAAGGGTTTTCCCCTGCCTGTTGAAGTTCGGCGAGCTTATCGCGTCTTATCTGAAGAATCTGTTTTAAATCCTGAACCTGCTGCTTTTCTTGTGTATTATTTTCGCTCACGAATATCTCTCCTTACTTTGTTATTTCAAGTATTTTAAGGGCGAAGCTTGTTCCCGCAGGAGTGCTTATTATAGCCTCTTCCCCAACTTTTTTGCCCATTAGTGCCTTTCCCACAGGGGATTCGTCAGAAATCTTGTTTTGGTCAGGGTCAGCCTCTGTTGAACCAACCATGTTATAAACGATTTCTTCCTCCATATCAACATCATAGACCTTAACCTTTGTTCCGAGACCAACCTTGTCAATCTCAACATCATCCTGGTCTATAACCTTGGCATTTTTAAGCATTTTTTCAAGCTGAACAATACGAACTTCAACCTGTGCCTGCTCGTTTTTCGCTTCATCATATTCAGCGTTTTCCGATAAATCGCCAAAGCCTAATGCTTCTTTAATTTTTGCAGAAACTTCTTTTCTTTTTACTGTCTTTAAATATTCAAGCTCGTCTTCCAGCTTCTTTAATCCTTCGTCAGTTAGCATAATCTGTTTTGTTTCCATTTCAATTTCCCCCTATATAAGATGTAGAAACATTTCTTTCTTTACAAGGTATATGCTCACGCATTACAATATTATAGCTTAAATTTCATTTAATGTCAACTTATTTTTTCCACAGAGACAACTTTTAATCACTGCTTCTTTAAAATTTCCGTTTAGCAGAGAAAAAAGCTCCAAAGAGTCAATGTCATATCCAAAGTTTTCCGTCTTTACCACAAAATCTTTGCAGACCACTTTCCCAAAAATCACTATCTCATTTTCGTCAAGATTTACAGTCACAAAGTCCCGCTCATAAAGGTCATAAGGAATAATCTCAACCGTTGCTCCAAACTCCTCCATTATTTGCCCCTGAATTTTAAGGGCGTTTTCTTTGTCCTCCGTAAAAATGCTTATGTTTTTCGCATCATAAATCAGCTCTTTTATAAGATAAAGCACTTTAAAATCAGCGATTTTCTGCTTTATTCCAAGGCAAAAGGGCTCTCCCGCTTCAAATCTTTTTGCAAGAATTTTCGTCCCCTGAGCGGCCAGCTTATAAAAGACCTGGGATAAATCAAAAGGAGTTTCCTTTAAGCTTTTTTCGTATATTATCTCCTCAGCGCCGAAGCGCCGAAGCTTTTTTTCAGCTCTTTTTATCAGTCCTGAGGCTTTGGCGATTTCCTTTTCCCAAAAGGGAATCTTCGCAACTATAATCTCAGGTGCGACTTCTTCTATGGCAACTTTTTGAAAGATGCTCTTTTTTCTTTCGCTCCTTAAAACGATTCCGATTTTCAACTATCTGAGAATTTCAATAGCTTTTTCAAGCTGTAAATCATTGCCGTCTAAGTTCTTCACTATAACATCAGGCATAATGCCTTTTTTATCGATACTTTCTCCCTTTGGAGTATAATATTTAGAGTCGGTAACCTTAAATGCACTGCCGTCATGATATGGAATAAGGGCCTGAGTTACTCCCTTGCCGAAGGATTTCTCTCCAAGGAGAGTTGCCCTGTCATTATCGCAAAGAGCGCCGATTAAAACCTCACTTGCGCTGGCTGTTCCGCCGTCGCAGAGAATTACAATAGGGATATCCATTTCCTCGGTTTTTGCATAATATTCTTCCTTCTCGCCACTTCTGTTCTTTGTGTAAACAATGAGCTCTCCCTCATCTAAGAAAATATCGGCAATTCCCAATGCGCTTGAAAAATAGCCTCCCGGATTGGAGCGAAGGTCAAGAATGAGCTTATCCGCCCCTGCCTCTGAAATTTTGTTGAAATGCTCAACAAACTCGCTGTAAGTGTTTGCCCCGAACTGACTTATGGCAATATAACCTATATCATTAGTCTTCATTTCTGACTGGACTGTTTCAATCTTTATTTTTGCTCTTTTAAGAACTATATCAACGGGAGTTTTCTCCCCTGCCTTTAAGACGGTCAAGGAAACCTCTGTTCCCTCTTCTCCAAGCATTTTCGAAGATGCAAGGTCCACATCCCCAAAAACCGCCTCGCCGTCAACGGCCTTTATAACATCGTCGGTTGTTATGCCTGCTTTCTTTGCAGGAGAATCGGAAATGGCGGACATAACCTTAACTTCTCCGCTCTCAACATCGCTGTATATATAAAGTCCCACACCGCAATATTCGCTTGCATCAACGCTCTGCTTAAAATCTTCCGCATAGTCCTTTGGCATATAAAAGGTATATTCATCAAGAGCCGCATTAAGGCCTAAAAGCGCCCCATCAACCAAGGAGTCCTCGTCAATTTCTTCATAATAATAATTATTTACTGCGCTAAATCCCCATTTAAGTCTGTTCCAGTTCTCACGGCTAAGCCCCAATGGATTTGTCGCTCCGCCGAAAAAGGTCATAACTACAATTACAAAGGTAATAGCTGCGCTTAAAACCATTCCCAATATAACAAACAAAAAGGCAGAAGAAATTCTTATTCTTCTTGGTGCCTTTTTTTCTTCTATTTCAATTATGACTTCTTCGCGCTTTTCTTCGTTTTCCAATTCGTTCACCTCTTTATATAACAAAAACAAATAGAGCTTTTTATCGCTCTATTTATTTAAGTATATGCTCTTTTTATATTAAAAATACTGCATCGGGTTAACGGCTGTGCCGTTTATAAGCACCTCAAAATGAAGATGCGGTCCCGTTGAGTTACCTGTTGAGCCAACTCGTCCTACCAACGAACCTGCTGAAACATACTGTCCTGCCGAAACCAAAAGAGAGCTCATATGAGCATAAAGGGTCGAAACACCGCCGCCATGGTCGATAATAGCACAGTTTCCATAACCGCCATTCCAGCCGGCAAACCTAACTGTTCCGCCTGAAGTCGGAGGCCAAGCGGTCTTAGGAAGACAACAATGGGCACCAACTCC